>CAYWDA010000146.1:0-11848 GCA_964456945.1 uncultured Syntrophomonadaceae bacterium | reverse complement strand
CCCTCCATGCAGACGTATGAAGAACGAGGAGCAAGAATGCTAAGCAAGAGCTTGTGGAAAACAAAATGCTTTAAATGCATCTGGGCTAACATGGCAAATGTTGAGATACAATGGGATTTTGATAGGGATATAAAGAAGTATAGGTTTGAAACATTTTGCTATGGTCCAAAAACATGCAAATACTACAAAATGGGTAAACCACGTTCGGTTCCATATAAGAATAGGGATTCGGCACTTGATGAAGGATATTTAGACGATTTATGCACAACAGGTAGAGACGATGATGAATAGATTTCGATGACTACTAATTGGATGGTTAGCTGTATTGCGAAGGACATATGACAGTTATGAATCACGCATACGACTGTATATAAAGCCTGCATTAGGCAAGTACCACTTTCTAAAAACCCTTAAAAATCAATGGTGCGGGCGAGAGGATTTGAACCTCCATGGGTGTGCCCCACTGGATCCTAAGTCCAGCGCGTCTGCCAGTTCCGCCACGCCCGCATGCCTGTTAATTATAAATGGTTTTCTCCATTAATTCAATAACTACTTTGCCGCCGCTCAGTTTACCCCCGAATTTACCATATTTTAGTTCCCAGTCGCAATTATTGAGGCATATTCTTCGATATTTTAGAATTAGATTAGAAAAGACCTCTTTTTAAGCAGGATTTCTTCTAAGATTTACGAATATTCTAAGGTAAAGAAGGGGGCGTGTTCAGCCTTTTGATAAAAACTGCCTTGGTAATAAAAGGTAAGCGCAGTATTGACCTGTTCCGCCTACTGCAGCAGTGCAGCGAAATAGCCCTGGTTGGGTTGGCCTGTCCCGATGGTGAGACAGGTTGGTTAACTGAACAGGAGCGCAAAAAATATTTTATCACCACCGATCTCGATAAAATAGCTGCTTTACCGGAACTGGAAGTAGTAATTGACGGCAGTGGTGAGCGGGCAATCAGTGATTTCCTGAAAAAAATTCTCGTCAATGGTGTGGCCCTGGAAGAGATAACGCCGCCCTCAATACTTGGCGCGATGATCAGTTCGCGAGAGCAACTGGATGAAACGCGTCTTCTTAAGGGTGAATTATTGGCCATTCTCAACTCGGTGCAGGATGCGATCGAAGTCGTCGATGCAAAGGGAATCATTAAATATATGAACCCCGCTTTTACCAGAGTTACAGGTATTCATGAAAACAAACGAATCAATCGCAGTATTTTTGAAGTTTCGCCGCACGGGGCTTTGGCCCAGTCATTGATTCAGCAAAAGCCGGTTACCGGTTATCGCACTTATGTCGGCGGTTCCGATGCTGATGTAATATCAAACGCTTCACCAATTATTGTTGATGGCGAACTGCTCGGGGCGGTTGTGGTTTTTCAGCCGGTCGGCGATATCCTGAAATTGATGGATGAGCTTAAGCATAGTAACGCTATTATTGACAACCTTTATGCCCAGATTGACCAGATCTCTGGCAGTCGTTTTAACTTCGAATCTCTAACCGGTCAGAGCAAAGTGTTGATCGCCACCACCGAAAAGGCGCGAAAAGCGGCTCGCAGTGACTCTGCCGTTCTAATCAGTGGAGAGAGCGGCACAGGAAAGAGCCTTTTCGCCCAGGCAATTCATAACAACAGTAACCGTAAAAAAAGACCACTTATTGTCATCGATTGTTCTATTGTGCCTGACTCTCTGCAGGAAATTGAATTATTCGGATGTGAAAAGGGAGCTATGCCGGGGGTTTTACGAACCCGTATTGGCAAGATTGAGCTTGCCGAGGGCAGTACACTTTTTATTAAAGAGATTAATTCGCTTAACCTTTTCTTACAGCAGAAGATCCTGGACTTTCTTGACCAGCGATCTTTCTGCCGCATTGGTGGTGAGCTTCCCATCCCGGCTGATGTCAGGTTAATTGCTTCAGCCAGTGAAAATCTGTTAAATGCTGCAATGGAGGGGCATTTTTCTGAAGCGCTTTTCCGCCGCCTCGGCCTGGTATCGGTCAACCTGCCACCGCTGCGTAAGCGAACTGAAGATATTCCACTGCTGGCCATGGCGCTCATGGATCGTCTTAACCGCAAACTTGGTAAGAAAGTCAGTGAAATATCACCGCGGGCCTTGCAAGAGCTTTCTGAATATGAATGGCCGGGCAACATCAGCGAATTGAAGAGCGCTATTGAACGCTCTATGGTCGTTGCCGATGGCCAGGTTATCGAGTATCATCATTTATCACCCTATATAGGCAGGTTTGGTGTTCAGGAAACATCTGCTTTTAATGAAATTATCCCTCTTGATAAGATGGAAGAGATGATGCTTAAACTGGCCCTGACCCGTTACGGTGAAACGCTTGAAGGCAAAAAAAAGGCGGCCCAGGCTCTGAATATTTCCCTGGCCACCTTATACAATAAACTGAAAAAATACAGCAGTTGATCAAAAACCGAATGGAGGTTTAACATTGAAGCTATTCGAGTATATGGGCAAAGAGCTTTTTAATCGTTACGGGATCCCCGTTCCCCGCGGACGATTTGTTGAAAACGCAGAACAGGCCGGTGAGGTAGCCGCTGAACTGGGTGAAGTGGTTATTAAGTCGCAGGTGTTGAGCGGCAAGCGGGGCAAAGCCGGAGGTATTGCCTTTGCTTCAACTGCGGATGAGGCTAAAATTGAAGCCGGTCGCATCTTAAAAATGGAACTTAACGGTCTGAAAGTTGAGAACCTGCTGGTTGAAGAAAAACTGAAAATTGAGCAGGAACTATACCTGGCGATGACTGTTGATGGAACAGCCCGCTGTCCGATAGTGCTTGTATCGCTGGACGGCGGCATGGATGTTGAAGATGTTGCTGAAGACCGCATGATCAAGTGGCAGATTGACCCTTCAGTCGGTTTGCAGGATTATATGGTGCGTGAAATATGCCGCCTGCTCGACATTTCGGGTGATTTAAAAAAAGAATTTCTCAAGTTTCTGCCGAAGCTTTATCGTATGTTCAGAGAGCTTGATTGTGAACTTGCTGAAATTAACCCGCTGGCCCTCACTCCAAATGGCCTTGTAGCTGCTGATGCCAAAGTTACAATTGATGATGACGCCCTTTATCGCCACCCTGAACTGCCGCGCATTAAAGAGAAGACGGCTCTTGAGCTGAAAGCTGAGGAACTTGACCTGGCCTATGTCGAACTCGATGGTGATATTGCAGTTATAGCCAACGGAGCCGGCATTACTATGGCTACTCTGGACATGATTCAGCATCACGGCGGGGCTGCTGCCAACTTCCTTGATTTTGGCGGCGGAGCAGATGCAGTAAAGACTTCCCAGGCCTTGGAACTGCTGCTGGAGACCGGGCCGAAGGCGCTTTTAATTAATATTTTTGGCGGTATTACCCGCTGTGATGTTGTTGCCCAGGCTTTTGTGCAGGTAAAAGAAAGCAAAGGCATTGAGCTGCCAGTCTCCTTCCGCCTGGTTGGCACTAACGAAGCAGAGGGCAGAGCAATCCTTGAAAAGGTAGGCATTCAAACCTTTGATTCTATGAATGATGCTGTCCGCCATGTTGTTGAACTTGCCGGCGCATCTTGATTTAAGCTTATTTGATCTGCACTGAGGAAAGGAGTAAATCAAATGTCGATTTATATTAATAAAGATACAAGAGTCCTGGTTCAGGGTATAACCGGCAAGCAGGGTTCTTTTCACACCAACCAGATGCTTGCTTATGGCACAAAAATAGTAGGTGGTATTTCCCCGGGTAAAGGCGGGCAGACTGTTGAAGGGGTACCGGTTTTTGATACAGTATTTGCAGCGGTGGAAAAAGAGCCGGCTGATGCAGCTATTCTTTTTATTCCGGCTCCTTTTGCCAAAGATGCTGCTTTTGAGGCTCTTGACGCCGGGGTTAAAGTAATTGTTTTGATTCCCGAGCATATCCCCCTTCATGATGCCATGGATATTATGGCTTATGCCGGGCAAAAGGGCGCTGTAGTGGTCGGCCCGAACACTTTTGGGTTGGTATCTTCAGGCGCTTCGAAAATCGGCATCATGCCCAACCAGTACTTTATACCGGGGCCGGTTGGTATTGTTTCCCGCAGCGGTACCCTTTGCTATGAAATCGTCGGGCATATGACCGAGAGCGGTATAGGCACAACAACAGTGGTTGGTCTTGGTGGTGACAGGGTAGTCGGCCTGCACTTTACCGATGTACTTAAAGAATTTGAAAAAGATGAGGCTACAAAAGCGGTAATTTTGGTCGGTGAGATAGGCGGTAGTTCAGAAGAAGAAGCCGCTGCCTACATTGCATCATCAATGAGCAAACCGGTTATTGCTTATCTTGCCGGGCGCAGCGCCCCTCCGGGCAAACGTATGGGGCATGCCGGCGCGATCATTGAGAGAGGTCGGGGCACTTTCGAGAGCAAAGTAAAAGCGCTAACCGCGGCAGGAGTTAAAGTCGCTGATCTGCCGATGGATGTTCCCCCGCTAATCAAAAATTTTCTATAATATCTAGTTAAGTGAAGAGAGGAGGATTCAGAGAACATTGAGTGAACAGGATAAAAAAGAAAAACTGGTCGGAACAAAAACGGCCTGGCAGGAAAAAGTTAACAAATCACTTGAAAAACACCCTGAGCGCAAGATTTTCAAGCTTGACTCAGATTTAGAGCTAGAGACTGTTTACGATCCACTGAACATGGAAAAATTTGATTATCAAGAGCAGCTGAACTGGCCGGGTGAATACCCTTATACCCGGGGCATTCAGCCGAATATGTACCGGGGGCGTCACTGGACAATGCGCCAATATGCCGGTTTCGGCAGCGCTGAAGAAACCAATGAACGTTTCCGCTACCTGCTTGATCAGGGCCAGACAGGCTTAAGCGTCGCTTTTGACCTGCCGACCCAGATCGGCTACGATTCCGATCATCCGCTGGCTCGCGGCGAAGTGGGCAAGGTAGGGGTGGCCATCGACTCACTGGCCGATATGGAAATCTTAATGGACCAGATTCCCCTTGATAAGGTTAGCACCTCAATGACTATCAATTCGCCGGCGGCGGTTCTGCTGGCTATGTACATGGCAGTGGCCGAGAAGCAGGGCATTGCCATGGATAAGATTAATGGCACAATCCAGAATGACATATTAAAAGAGTACGTGGCCCGAGGCACCTATATCTTTCCACCTCGCGAGTCAATGCGCCTGATCGTTGACATTTTCGCCTTTGCCGGTGAAAAGTTACCGACCTGGAATACAATTAGTATCAGCGGCTATCATATCAGAGAAGCCGGTTCCAATGCCGTGCAGGAAGTGGCTTTCACTCTAAGTAACGCTATTGCTTATGTTGAAGCGGCGGTCAAGGCAGGGCTGGAAGTTGATAATTTCGCCCCCCGCCTTTCATTTTTCTTTAATGCCCACTCGAACTTTTTTGAAGAAGCAGCCAAATACAGGGCAGCACGCAGAATCTGGGCTAAGCTGATGAAAGAGCGTTTCGGGGCGAAAAACCCCCGTTCAATGATGCTTCGTTTCCACACCCAGACAGCAGGTTCAACGCTTACTGCCCAGCAGCCTGATGTTAACCTGATGCGCGTAGCCTTCCAGGCTTTGAGCGCAGTCTTGGGAGGCACCCAGTCGCTGCACACCAACTCACGTGATGAAGCGCTTGCCCTGCCGAGTGAGCAGTCTGTACTGCTTGCTCTGCGTACGCAGCAGGTTATCGGCTATGAGATCGGGGTAACTGATACGGTTGATCCGCTTGGCGGTTCCTATTATGTGGAGAATTTGACGGACCACATTGAAGCAGAAGTGTTGCGCTATATAGAACGTATTGACGAGATGGGTGGAGCAGTCGAGGCAATTGAAAAAGGTTTTATTCAGAAAGAGATTCAAGCCAGCGCTTACCGCTACCAGAAAGAGATTGAATCTGAAGAGCGGGTGGTAGTTGGTGTTAACCGGTTTACGGTAACTGGTGAGCAGCCAATAGACCTTTTGAAAATGGATCCGGCCACCAGTCAGCGCCAGGTAGAGCGGTTAAAAGAAGTTCGTTTAAGCCGTAACCAGGGCAAAGTTTCCGAGGCTCTGCAGGAGCTGCGCAAGGCGGCCCAATCTACTGAAAACACAATGCCCTATATCCTGACTGCAGTCAAGGCTTACGCTACACTCGGTGAGATATGCGGTGTGTTAAGGGATGTCTTTGGTGAATATCAACAGCAAATAACCATCTAGTCTATAATAAAATTGGCCTGGATGAAGAGTTTGGACATTGAATTTCAGAGGAGGAATAGATAGATGGCCGATAAACCGGTGCGGGTGCTTGTCGGCAAGGTAGGCCTTGACGGACATGATCGCGGAGCAAAGGTAGTAGCCCAGGCGCTGCGCGACGCCGGCATGGAAGTGATCTACACAGGCCTTAGGCAAACACCGGAGCAAATAGTGGAAACAGCGCTGCAGGAAGATGTTCAGGTTATTGGCTTGAGCATTCTCTCCGGTGCGCACATGCAGCTTTTACCCCCGGTGGTTGAAATGCTGCGGGAGCAGGAGAGTAGTGATATAATTGTTGTTGTCGGTGGCATTATCCCCCGGGAAGATATTGTTTATCTAAAAGAAAACGGTGTAGCCGAGGTCTTTACCCCCGGTTCGACGACTGAAGATATCATCACTTTTATCAGGCAGAAAGTTGACCAAAACAGTTAGAGAGGTGTGATGATCTTGTTTGAAAAGTTAGATCACATCGGTATTGCAGTAGCCGATCTCGAAAAATCAATCTCTTTTTACAGGGATCAGGTTGGCCTTGAGCTGAAAGGTATTGAAGCAGTTACCGAACAAAAGGTCAGGGTTGCTTTTTTCCCGGTTGGAGAGAGCAAGATCGAACTTTTAGAATCTACTGACCCGGATGGCCCGGTTGGTAAATTCGTTGAAAAAAAAGGGGAAGGGGTTCATCACCTCTCGTTTCGGGTTGCCGATATTGAGGCAAAGCTGGAACAGCTGAAAGAGCAGGGGGTAGCCTTGATAGATCAGAAGCCCCGTATTGGCGCAGGGGGGGCGAAAATTGCTTTTCTTCACCCGAAGTCAACCGGTGGGGTATTGATTGAGCTATGTGAGCATTAAGAATTAAGGGCATAGAGATTCTTTTAGAAGGCGGTGACAACTTTGGATGATAAACTGAAACACCTGCAGGAGAGACGCGATCTGACTCTTGCCGGTGGCGGGGAAAAAAGAGTTGCAGATCAGCATCAGAAAGGCAAGCTAACAGCACGGGAAAGATTAGCCAGGCTGCTTGATGAGAATAGTTTTGTTGAGGTTGGCACTTTCTCCCAAACCGGTTTGGAAGATGCCAGCAGCCTTGAATATCCCAACCCCGGTGAAGGAGTGGTTACCGGTTTTGGCACGGTCGCCGGAAGAAAAATATATGTTTACGCTCAGGATTTTACCGTGGCCGGTGGTTCGCTCGGCGAGGTTCACGCGGCGAAAATTTGTCGTGTTCTCGACCTTGCTGCCCAGAATGGCACCCCGGTAATCGGTCTTAACGACTCGGGTGGTGCCCGCATCCAGGAAGGGGTTTACGCTTTAGACGGGTTTGGATCAATTTTCTACCGCAACACTCTCTGTTCAGGTGTGGTGCCCCAGTTGTCGGTTATTATGGGCCCCTGCGCCGGTGGTGCAGTATATTCACCGGCCATTACAGACTTTGTCTTTATGGTTAGCGGAATAGGCAATATGTTTATTACCGGTCCGCAGGTTATTAAAGCGGTTACCGGTGAAACCGTTACAGCAGAAGAACTTGGCGGTGCAGCCGCCCACAACCAGAACAGCGGTGTGGCTCACTTTTTTGCGGAAGATGAAGAAGTATGCTTTGCCCAGATCCGCAAACTGCTTAGTTTTCTGCCGTCGAATAATATTGATGACCCACCGCTGGCAGAGCCCTGCGAGCCAGAACTGAACGGCGATGAACTGGCATCCCTGATGCCGGATAACCCTAATCGCTCCTATGATGTGCGCGAAGTAATCAAAAGGGTAGTTGACGGTAGTGATTTTTTTGAAGTGCACCAGGGTTATGCTCAGAATGCCGTTGTCGGTTTTGCCCGCTTAAATGGACGCCCGGTCGGGATCATTGCCAATCAGCCCCAGGTTAAGGCTGGCTGTCTTGATGTTAACTCTTCTGATAAGATCGCCCGTTTTGTCCGCTTCTGTGACTGTTTTAACCTGCCCCTGATCACCCTGGTTGACGTTCCCGGTTACCTGCCCGGTGTAGAGCAGGAATGGGGCGGTATTATCCGTCACGGGGCGAAGGTGCTTTACGCCTATTCGGAAGCAACAGTTCCCCAGATTTCAATTATTCTGCGCAAAGCCTATGGTGGCGCTTATATTGCCATGAATTCGCGATCACTTGGTGCCGATATCTGCCTCGCCTGGCCAACAGCTGAGATTGCGGTTATGGGTCCTGAAGGCGCAGTAAATATTGTTAACCGCCGTGAGATAGAGGCAGCTGAAGATCAGAACCAGAAGCGTAAGGAACTGGTCGATCAATACCGTGAAAAATATGCCAACCCGTACATCGCTGCCGCCAGGGGCTGGATTGATAATGTTATTGACCCGGCCGAAACCAGGGCTTACCTGATTCGTGGTCTTGAAATGGTCGGCAATAAGCGGGAACAGCGCCTGATGCGCAAACACGGCAATATACCTTTGTAAGTTATTCGTAAGTTATTTAAAAAAATATTTTTTCCCGCCCTTGACTTTTGTGGAGGGTGTTGTTAAAATCTAAAACAATATTATAATGCCTGTGATGGAGAGAGTAACTGTTCTGTGGCGGTAATAGCGAGCCGGAGTTGGTGAAAGTCCGGACCTGAAGCAGATGGCGAAGCGCACCCCGGAGGTGGCGGTTGAAGCCGGTTATTTTAACGGTGTGTAGGCTGGCCCGGTTTTATACCGTTATCAAGGCCGTTTTTCATGAAAACGGCGTAAGAGGATCGGCACAAGTTTGCCGATCAATAAAGGTGGTACCGCGAACCTCTCGTCCTTTAAAGGATGAGAGGTTTTTTATATTGTAGGAGGAATGAAAATGATTAAAGCGGCAATACTGGGCGCAACAGGCTATACCGGGGTTGAGTTGGCGCGCCTGCTTTATGCTCACCCTGCGGTTGAAACGGTTTTCTTAAGCTCTGAAAGCAATGCCGGAAGCAGTTTCAGCGCTGTTCATCCCCAGTTTCTTGGGCATATCGATCTCAATCTGAGTCGCATGCAGCTAGATGCAATTCCGGCAGAGGTTGACCTGGTTTTCTGTGCCCTGCCGCACGGAGAGTCGGCTGCGGTTGTGCCCGGTTTACTGAGGAAAGGTTTAAGAGTCATTGATTTGAGTGCTGATTTCAGGCTTGGCAGTGCTGAACACTACCGGGAGTGGTATAACCTTGATCACCCCAACCCGGCCCTGCTGGCAGAAGCAGTTTACGGGCTGCCTGAGCTGAACCGGGAGTCAATAAGCGCAGCCAAGTTACTGGCTAATCCCGGCTGCTACCCAACCAGTATTCTGCTGGCCCTCGCACCGCTGCTTCGGCACCAGCTGGTGAAAACAGATGGAATAATTATCGATGCTAAATCAGGAGTGTCGGGCGCTGGTCGTTCGCCAAAACAGGCTTTCCATTTTCCGGACTGCACGGAAAATTTTAAAGCTTACCGGGTCGCCTCGCATCAGCACACTGCTGAAATTGAGCAGGAAATGGGTAAGTTAGCCGGTAAAGAACTGTTTGTTACTTTTACACCGCACCTGGTGCCTATGGTGCGCGGAATCCTCAGTACAATTTATATTGAGCCTCTCAAACCGGTAAGCGAAGCAGAGCTCTGCACTCTGTATGGTGATTTTTACAGTGCAGCGCCTTTTGTGCGTATTTTAAAAACACCGTCTCTGCCTGAAACCCGTTTCGTGCGCTGCAGTAACTATTGCGATCTGGCTTTTAAATATGATTCGCGAACCGGCAGGTTGATTCTCATTGCGGCGATCGATAACCTGGTCAAAGGCGCGGCTGGGCAGGCGCTGCAGAATATGAATATTATGTTTGGCCTGAATGAAGAAACCGGTCTGCTTCAGCTGCCATTATAACTATTTTTTAGAGCATAGGGGTGTGTTATGAAACAAGAACAGACGTGGACTAAATTAGACAATATTGGCGTGACTGCGGTCAAGGGTTTTCAGGCAGCCGGAATCGCCGGTGGTATCAAAAAAGATAAGCTAGATCTTGCTCTCATCTACAGTGAATATGATGCTGTCGCGGCAGGAGTATTTACTAAAAACCTGGTTCAGGCAGCACCGGTGCACCTTTGCCGGGCACATTTGAAAAACCAGATCAGGGCCCTGGTCATAAACAGCGGCAATGCCAACGCCTGCACCGGTGAACAAGGCAGGCGCGATGCGACAGCAATGGCGCAAATTACAGCGGATGGCCTGAACATCAAAGCCGAACAGGTTCTGGTCTGTTCAACAGGCGTTATAGGCGAACCAATGCCAATGGAAAAGGTGAGCCCGGCAATCACTTCAGCCCTGGCTGCCCTTGCTACAGGGCCGCGTGCAGGTAACCTTGCTGCCGAAGCAATAATGACTACTGACACAAAGGTTAAACTTTCTGCCTATCGTTGTACTTTGCCTTCCGGTGAATTTAACATTGGCGGGATGGCCAAGGGGTCAGGCATGATCTGCCCGAATATGGCCACCATGCTCGCTTTTATTGTGACCGATGTGCAGATTGAGCGTGACCTGCTGCAGAGTATGTTTGCTGACGCCTGCGACGCCTCTTTCAACGTGATTACAGTTGACGGTGATACCTCCACCAACGATACTGCCCTGATTTTAGCAAATGGTGCAGCTGAAAGTGTAGTAATTAAAATTGAAAGCGAAGAATATAGCGCTTTCAAAACACTGCTTAATCTGGTTTGTCAGGAGTTAGCCCTGCAGATCGTGGAAGATGGAGAAGGCTTGACCAAGGTGATCAACCTGACGATCAGGGGCGCTGCCGACAAGGCCGGGGCAAGAATTATGGCGCGCAGTATTCTTAATTCACCGCTCGTTAAAACCGCTTTCTATGGTGAAGATGCTAACTGGGGCCGTATTATTGCTGCGCTCGGTTATGCCGGGGTTGCCTTTGATCCGGACCGGGTTGATATTTTTATCGGCCCCTACCAGGTGGCGGCAGACGGTGGTTCTGTCCCTTTCAGCGAAGAAGATATGAAAAAGATATTAGAAAAGCGCGATGTGCCAGTGCTTATCGACCTGAAGATGGGCTCAGCAGAGATTAAGGCCTGGGGAACAGATATGAGTCACGAATATATCAGTATTAACAGCAATTATCGCTCTTAAATGGAAGGCAGGTGAAGATCATGAATCAGCAAACTTTGCAGATCATTCCGAAGGCCGAAGTGCTTGTTGAAGCGCTGCCCTACATGCGGGCTTTCGCCGGTAAATACTTTGTCATAAAGTACGGAGGCCAGGCCATGGTTAGCCCGGAACTGATGGAATCTGTAATTGTCGACCTGGTGCTGCTGAAATATATCGGGGTTAAGCCGGTCTTAGTGCACGGTGGTGGTAAAGAGGTGAACCAGGTTATGGCCAAGCTGGGCAAAGAGCCGAACTTTGTAAACGGATTGCGCGTTACCGACGACGAAACGATGGATATTGTAGAGATGGTTCTGAACGGAAAGGTTAACCAGAAAATAGTCAGCCTTTTTAACCAGCACGGCGGCAAGGCGGTGGGGTTAAGCGGCCGTGATGCTGAAATTATTCAGGCGCGTCGCAAAGATCGTCAGAAAGTAAAAGGTGACTCATCCACAGAAACTGTTGATCTTGGCAGAGTCGGGGAAATTATCCAGGTTAACCCGGCCTTAATCCACACGGTTAGTGAGAACGGTTATATTCC
>CAYWDA010000145.1:0-3262 GCA_964456945.1 uncultured Syntrophomonadaceae bacterium | reverse complement strand
AAGCCAGAGCTGATTAGATCTATGTTATTCTATTGTCTAATAATTGTGATTGGTATATAATCACAGTTAAATGTAAGGTCATTTAATAACTGCAATTTATCCCACTGGTATCCCAAAGGAGGTCGGTTTGTGGCTAAAGGCATTTTTGATCTGGAGGCAGGAGATATACTTTCGGTCTACAATCGCGATTTTATTACGGATCAGGTTTTCAAGCTTGGCTTGGGCGCATCGGCGGTTGTAAATTATCGGCTAAAAGACGGAATGGAAGTAAAATGGTTTGCAGCTCGAAGCTATAAGCAGGAAATAATGGTTCTCGGTGATGAAGTAATACTGCCGGCTGATCAAACCGGTGAAGAGATCGTTTGGAAAGGCCAGACCTTCAGGCAGCTTGAAAAAACTGAAGGACGCGCCATAGGCACCTCTGAGATGGGCTACCCCCGCTACGTACAGATGGAATGTATTGATTACGCCAATGTAGAGAGCACCAGTTACATCTTTGTCCAGAAAAGTGAGGATGTGGTGACCGCTTTTTCCGGGGAACCGGTTATTGGCGGCGCGATTATGATTTTCCCCAAACCCAAATAATGAAAGTGAGAGGAGCTGTAAAAATGAGCATTTTAGATCGTTTTTCAGATGTGGTTAAATCGAACATCAATGCACTGATCGATCGGGCGGAAGACCCGGAAAAAATGGCCAACCAGATTATTCTCGACCTGGAAAAGATTCAAAAAGAGGTTACCGAAGGGGTCGCGCTTTCGATCGCCGAGGAAAAAAGGCTGAAAACACTGGTTGAACAGAACCGTAACGATGCCGAGCGATGGGAAAACAGGGCCGTTGAAGCGCTTAAAAAAGGCGAAGAAGCGATGGCCAGGGAAGCGCTGCAGCAAAAGCAGAAAGCAGAAGGCGATTATGAAACCTATCGTCTGCAGCATGAAAAACAGGTTGCTGCAGTTAGCACTCTTAAAGATAATTTGCGTCAGATGAACGAAAAAATTGAAGAAGCGCGCCGGCGCAGGGATAACCTGGTTGCCCGCAGCACCAGCACCAAGGCCCAGAGCAGCGCGGCGAAGGCAACCAGCACTGCTTCGACGCTTGATGCTATGGGTAAGCTCGACAAGATGGAACGTAAAGTCGAACAGCAGGCAGCGATGGCTGAGGCATACAGCGAACTAAATGTTGAGCAGAATATGGAGAGTCAGTTTAAGAAAATGGAACAGGAAAAGAGCCTTGATGATGAGCTGGCGGCTTTGAAGGAGAAACTAAAAAACGAAGAAGGCAGTTGAACCTGATTAGTATTTCCGGGGCAGCTGCTTTTTTGTTTCCAGCAGCAGGCTCCTGACCGTGAGAGGAGTTGGTTTTTAGATGAGCTTTCTGAAGAAACAATTTCTAGATATCCTGGAGTGGGAAGACAGCGGCCAGGAGATTCTTGTTTATAAGTATCCCATGCAAGATAATGAAATTCAAAATGGTGGTAAGCTGGTTGTGCGCCCCGGGCAGGGAGCTATCTTTGTCAATGAAGGCAAAATAGCTGATGTTTTTCTGGAACCGGGCACTTTTCCCCTGACTACTCAGACTCTGCCCCTCTTAACTAACCTGAAAAGCTGGGCATATGGTTTTAAATCTCCCTTTAAATCTGATGTCTATTTCATCAGCACGAAACGCTTTATTGACCAGAAGTGGGGGACCCCACAGCCGGTACTGATACCTGATCCGAAGTTTGAGCAGGTCGAAATCAAAGCTTTCGGCACTTTTTCTTTCCGCGTTATGGATCCGGCCCAGCTGCTGGTTGATGTTACCAGCACAAACAAACTCTATACCGTTGAAGATATCAGGGGTCAGCTGCGCAGCTACATCGTCTCGAATTTTTCACCAATTGTTGCCCAGCAGGGTATAACCGTTGCCCAGTTGGTCAATAATTACCAGGTGATTGACGAAGCGGTTCTCAAGGCGGTCAATGTTCGCTTCCAGAGTCTGGGCCTCGAAATTATCTCTTTTACAACCCAGAATATTTCACTGCAGAAGGAATTACAGGAAGCGCTGCGCAAGCGCTCAAGCGTAAATATTATGGGTGATCTTGATACCTATAGCCAGGTGCAGAAACTTGAAGTGATGAAAGAAAGCGTAAAAAACCCTGGCATTAATGCGATGAATCAGGCTGGATTAGGTCTCGGCATCGGAGCCGGTATGGGCGCAGCTATGGCCCAGGGCATGCACCAGCAGACTGGTGCACCGGCACCCGGAGCGACCGCACAGCAGCCACCTGCCGCCCCTGCAGCAGCAGGTATGATTAACTGCAGCCAGTGCGGAACACCTTCACAACTGGGCGCAGCTTTCTGCGGTAAATGCGGCAGTAAGCTCGAAGTGGCACAACCGCAGGTAAAATTCTGTACTAAGTGTGGCAGCGAGAACAGCGCTGAAGCTGCTTTCTGCGCACAGTGCGGTCAGAAGCTGGGCTAACTGCAATTACGAAAGGAGTATATCCAGCCATGAACGATCAACAATATGACAGCAGTCAGGCACCCGTCAAAAGTGAAACAGATATTTATAAATGCCCATCCTGCGGTGGTGAGATGGCCTTTGATCCTAAAGCGCAGGTTTTACAGTGTGCTTTCTGTGGCACAAATGTTTCAGTTGAAGTTGAAATGAGGCCAATCCGGGATTACGATCTGAATTCTGCCGATGATGCGGCCAATGTTAATTGGGGAGCGCTTAAGAGGGTTTTTCACTGCAACAACTGTGGTGCTGAGTCGGTTATTGATGCGAATGCCAGCGCCCAGTTCTGCGCTTTCTGCGGTTCGTCGCACATTGTTAAAAATGAAGATGCCGCCGGTATCGCTCCGGAAGGTTTGATTCCCTTTAAAGTGACTAAAAATACCGCTGAAGATAATTTTAGCCGGTGGATTAAAAAGCGCTTTTTCGCGCCGGGAGCCCTGAAAAGCACCTACAGCAAGCAGAGCATCAGCGGAGCCTATATTCCATTTTGGGCTTACAATACCGATACCCAATCGAGCTACACGGCTGAGGCAGGTACTCATTATAACGAAACTGAATACGTTACAGTGCAGAAAGAAGGCAAATCTGTTCAGGAACAGAAACAGGTTCGCAAAACAAGCTGGCGGCGGGTTAATGGCAATTTTAGCCGCAGCTTCAAAGATAGCCTGATTAATGCTTCCAAGCAGATCAAGAACTCGATCATCTCCAGGGTTGAGCCATTCAATTTAAAAGAATTGGTGCCTTATGCGCCTGGTTTCCTCGCCGGTTT
>CAYWDA010000144.1:0-2686 GCA_964456945.1 uncultured Syntrophomonadaceae bacterium | reverse complement strand
GCAGAAGAAGCAGCTGCCCTGGTTGAAGCAGGTGTGGACAGACTCAGCGTATCACTTGATGTTGTAAATGCTGAAGCCCATAAAAAGTTGAAGGGCAGTTCGCTTTACGATCGCCTGGACCTGCTGCTTAGTTGTGCCGAAAAACTGCCCGGTCGCATGAGCACCCACATCATCTGCGGACTCGGGGAGACAGAAGAAGAAACATTGACGATTATTGATTTGCTCTTAAAAGCAGTGGTCACTGTGGCGCTCTTTGCCTTTGTACCCCTCAAGGGAACTGCTTTAGAAAAAGCTGAATCCCCGCCGATCGCTTCCTACCGCCGGGTGCAGGCCGGTTACTACCTGTTGCGCAAAAAGGCGGCAGAACTGGCCTCATTTGAATTTGAAGCAGGACGCCTGACATCATACGGTATTCCGTCCGATAACCTAAAGAATATTTTAGGCGACGGCTCCGCATTCCAGACCAGCGGCTGCCCCGACTGTAACCGCCCCTACTACAACGAACGCCCGGGCGGTATAATCTACAACTACCATCGCCCTCTCAACGAGCGCGAAATAGAAACCGCCTTAAAAGAACTGATCATGTGACAAGCATTCCTGTAACATTGGGGGGAAAAGAGTTTAGTGCGTTACCAGTGGCGATTGATCCTGGACCCACCACTGTCCGGGAAAGAAAATATGGAGCGCGATCTCGAGATTATGGAAGATGTTTCGACGGGTGACTGTCCTCCGACCCTGCGTCTCTACCGCTGGGAACCGGCGGCCGTTTCGCTTGGCTATTTTCAGGATGAAACCGAGGTGGTTGATCTTGCTGCCTGCCGTGAAGCGGGGCTTGATGTTGTGCGCCGTCCTACCGGGGGCCGGGCTGTTTTGCACAAGGATGAACTGACCTACAGTATAATTGTACCAGAAGTGCACCCCTTTATTAATAAAGGCGGGGTGATGGATGCCTACCGGGGTATAAGTCGCGGTATTGTTACCGCTTTTAACCTGCTGGGTATAGTGGCGTCCCTGACTCCCGAAGCAGGAATAAGGGCAGATCTCTCACCCGGGGCTTGTTTTGATAGCCCGTCTGCCTACGAAGTGCAGGTCAGGGGGCGAAAGGTAGTTGGCAGTGCTCAACTGCGGCGGGATGGTATTGTGCTGCAGCATGGAGCTATTCTCTTCAAGCTGCCTACAGAGCTCTACAACAGGGTGCTTAAACAAAACTATCGCCGCTCAGAACAAGAAAAAAATCTTGAACTTGGCGAAAAAGCTGCCGGCCTGCATGATCTTGGTTATGACATCAGCTACGAGCGAATGACCAGGGCTATCGTCAAGGGTTTTTCAATGGTTATCCCGGCTGTATTCAGCAGCCAGGACCGGCGACTTTAACAATAAAAGGGCAGGGGGAAAGTAAAAGTGTGTCAAGTACCCCGTCCCCCTGACAATAAATGATTTGGGAGTGTGAGCTATGAGTGAAAAGTATAAGGTTGTCATAATCGGTGGTGGGCCGGGTGGTTACCTGGCTGCCCTGCGAGCCGGGTCACTTGGCTTGAAGGCCGCTGTTGTCGAGAAAGATACTTTAGGCGGGGTTTGCCTTAACCACGGCTGTATTCCGACCAAGGTGCTTACGCACGGTGCAGCAATCTACCGTCGTCTGCAAACTGCTGAGGAATTCGGTTTCAGGTTTAAAGAGCTTGAATTCGATTACCAGCGGCTGCAGCAGAAGAAAAAGGATGTAGTAAGCGAACTGGTTGGTCATATTGGTGAGATGATGGAAGATAACAAGACTGATGTTTTCTATGGATCGGCCAAAGCGCTCAGTTCCGGTGCGGTCAGTGTAGAATTGAACGACGGTCAAAAGATTACCCTTGAAACTGAAAATGTCATCCTCGCCACAGGCAGTGATGAAATTTACCCGCCCACACCGGGCATTGACCTACCGGGAATCATCACCTCCAAGGAAGCGCTGGCGCTCGAGCAATTGCCGGCCACCATGGCTGTAATCGGCGGCGGGGTGATCGCGCTCGAAATGGCCTCAATCTTTATGGGCTTAGGGGTTAAGGTGACCATCGTGCATCGCAGTGAACGCCTTCTGCGCCGCATGGATCTTGAGATGGTGCGCCGGCTGGCTACTTACATGCGAAAGGGCGGGCTGGAGATCATGATGAATTCACCGATCAAGATCATTGAGCAGTTTGAAGGCGGTTACAAACTGACAGTTGAGACCCGCAAAGGCGAAGAGATCGCGCAGGCGGAAAGTGTGCTGCTCGCTGTTGGCCGTAAAGCCTCTTTTGGCGGCCAGGATCTTGACGCTCTCGGGGTAGCTTACGATAATAACGGCATTAAGGTGAGCAGTAAGATGGAAACCTCTGTTCCCGGTATCTACGCCGTTGGCGATGCTACCCTGCCAAATTACTTTCTCGCGCATACCGCTTATCACCAGGGTATCGTTGCTATTGAAAATATTGCCGGCCTGGAAGCGCATTTTGACGGTTCCGCCGTACCGGCTTGCCTCTTTACCGATCCCGAACTGGCCTGTGTTGGTCTGAGCGAAGAAGAAGCAAAAGAAATGGGCCTGGAAAATCTGAAGACCGGTAAGTTCCCCTTCTCTGCCAACGGCAAGGCAGCAACCCAGGGTGAGCACGAAGGGACGGTAAAAATTATCACCGCCGGCGCGGAAGAAAAAGTGATCGGCATGCAC
>CAYWDA010000143.1:0-6088 GCA_964456945.1 uncultured Syntrophomonadaceae bacterium | reverse complement strand
TTCTCTACCCCAGATCGATACTTCAGGCGGGATTACCTCGCTGAACGTTTTACGTCTTGACCAGAACGGTTTGCTTGAGTTCAGCGGAAGTGAAAATATGCCCCTGCTTGCGCCAACCCTTTCCATAAACGATCAACCGATTGACCTGATAAAGGCCCCACTTGCCTGGCACTATTTGCTCGATTGGCTGCCTTCTTTTAAACTGGAAAGCAGCAGCGGCTATTCCCTGGAGGGTGAAATATTAGCGCCGCCAGGCTGCAAAGGTTTCATTTACCGGCTCCGTCTGCATAATAATAGCAAGGCAGCAATAACAGCCAGAATCGGCTGGCAAGGCCTTTGGGCCAGTTTTAATTTTTTGGTCTTTAATACGAGAGAAATTGATGGCAAAATAAGTATAAACTACAACCGCTGGACTAAAAGCCTGGTGCTGGAAGCCTCTGCAGGTTTGCCCCTGGCTGTTTTAGCTCTTTCAGTGGAGCCAGAAGCTGAGTGGCATTTCGACCAGGACAGCAAACGTTTTTCGACAGACCAGTCCACTGAAATAAAAGCGAATGAAAGCTTTACAATAACCCTATTTGCCGCAGTTAACCTTGAAGCTGATGGCGCCGCAACCACTGCCGTAGATCTGCGGCGTCGTGGTGAAGAAGCCCTGAAAAACTTGACCTGCAGCTGGCTTGAAAGCCGTCGCGTTAAGCTTGGCAACGCTGCGTTAGGTTCCCTCTTAAATAGAAACCTGTTTTTCTGCTATTTTTATTCACTGGCTCGCTCGCTTGACAGCGAAACGCTAGTTGCAGTTACTTCGCGCAGTCCACGCTATTATGTCAGCGCTGCTTTCTGGAGCCGCGATGCCCTGCTGTGGAGTTTCCCGGCAATCATGATTGCTGATCAAACCAGCGCCCGTGAAATGCTGCTGAATGTCTACCAGAGACATATCCGCAACGCCGGTGATCATGCTCACTATATTAACGGCACCGTTCTCTACCCCGGTTTTGAACTGGATCAGTTAGCGGCCTACTACATTGCTCTGCAGCTTTACCTTGAACAAAGTGACGACTACTCTATGATCAAAGAAGATCTAATCTTAAAGGGACTTGACCGGCTGACTGAAAAAGTTTTCGAACACTTTGATCCTGAATCGGGCCTTTACAGCACCTTTCTTGACCCGTCAGATGACCCGGTTAGTTACCCCTACCTCACTTACAGCAATGCCTTGCTGCAGTGCGCTTTTAACTTCCTTGCTGGCCTACAGCGCGACGAGCACTGGCACCATAAGAGCGATTTCGCCATTCTGGCCCGCGAACTGCAGCAGGCCATCTACGACCAGTGCACCGTGAAGGGCCCCTGTGGCCAGATGTTCACCTGGGCCGTAGATGGAAAAGGACGCTTTACGCTCTATGACAACCCACCAGGCAGCCTCCAGTTGCTGCCTCATTACCGTTTCTGTTCACTAAACGACACCATTTACAAGAATACCGTTCGCTGGATTCGTTCGGCGAATAACAGCTACTTTCACCAGGGCAGTCGCTTCGAAGAGGCCGGTTCCCGGCACTCCGCCAACCCCTGGCCGCTGGCCGCCTGTAATGACCTCTTAGCCTGTAACTCGGGAGCACTCGACTTTCTGACCCGGGCTGAAATGGATAACGGCTTTTTCTGTGAAACGGTCAATCCGGATACAGGGCAAGTATCGACCGGCGCTGCCTTTGCTTCGGCAGCAGGTTTTCTTGCTTATGCCCTGAAAATCAGTGATGCTAATGATAAATGCCAGAATAAGGAGCTGATTGAAAATGGAGAAGGTTAAGCAGCTACCACTGTGGGGCAAGATCGCCTACGGAGCCGGTGCCGGTGGATTCAGTCTGATTGACAGGGTCTTGATTACCTGGCTCTTCTACTATTATATTACCAGTCCCCTCGAGGGTGTGGACGCTTTAATGCCGCCTTTTCTCTTTGGAATGATCATGTTCGTCGGCCGCGTAATTGATGCGCTGGCCGACCCGGTAATCGCTCGCTGGTCAGACAATTACAATGGACGCCTGGGCCGCAGAATGCCCTTCATGCTCTTTAGCGGAGTAGCTTATGCTGCTGTCTTTGCCCTGCTCTTTTACCCTCCGGTTGCTGGAATATCAGCCATGAACAGCATTTACGTTGCACTATTGCTGGGTATATACTTTATTCTTTTCACCGCCTATGTTTGCCCCTACCTGGCTCTGCTGCCTGAATTGGCCCGCAGTACCCGCGACCGGGTTGACCTGGCAACATATAAGGCAGTCTTCAGCCTGCTCGGAGTTGGTATCGCCCTGATCGGGGCCGGCATTTTAATCGGCATGCTTGGCTTTCACGGCATGGTCTGGGTCATGGCCGGGGTCGGTCTGGTGCTGCTCTACCTGCCCATGCTGATCAAAGAAAAAGATTATGCCGATGCCAAACCGGCCACCCTGGGCTTAATCGAAGCGATCAGCACGACTTTTAAGAACCGTGCTTTCTTGATCTACCTGATCGGAAATGTCACTTTCTGGCTCGGTTTTAATATTATCACCCTCAACATTCCTCTTTACGTAACCATCCTGCTGCGTGGCACTGAAGATGACACCTCTATCTACTTTGGCCTGGCCTTTGTTGTCGCCCTGCTCTTCTTCCCGGTGGTCAACATTTTAGCCAAGAAACTGGGCCTTAAAGCAATGATGATGTTTGCCCTAATTGCCTTTTTAATTTTGCTGCCCTGCTTTTACTTCCTCGGGCAGTCACTTTTTGGGCTTACACCAGAAATGCTGGCCTATATTCTGATGGGTATTACCGGGCTGCCACTGGCGGTTATCTTCATCGTACCTGACGCCATTGTTGCCGCAGTATCAGACCTGGAAGAGAAACTTTCCGGACAGCGGCGTGAGGCAATGTATTTCGGAGCACAGGGCTTTATACTTAAGCTGGCTATGGGGCTTTCAACAGTGATTACCGGTGCCCTGTTGCAGTTTTTTGGCAGTTCAGTTGCCAGCCCACTGGGCATTCAACTGACCGGCCCGGTTTCTGCAATTTTTATTCTAATCGGAGTTATCGTCTTCCGCCATTACCCGGAAAAAGAAGTTCAGGATTTTGAGCGTGAGCTGGTTAGTTAATTAAACTTAAAACTTTGCTAACAGTAATCGATAGAAACGGAGCTGTTGATATGCCCGCTAACCCTGCCCTGGAAAGGGCAAAGAAATACCTGGATCAGTTTCAACTTGAGTTAGTGCCGCAGGAACATGCCGATACAACTAAAACTTCCGTTGAAGCCGCGCAGGCTTTAGGTGTAGAGGTCGGGCAAATTGCCAAATCAATTCTGTTTCGCTCAGGCGAAAAATACGGACTGTTTGTGGCGGCCGGGGATATTAAAATCTGTGATAAGAAAGTAAAAGAGCTGCTTAAGGGAGGCGGCAGGGCAAAAATTGCCAAACCGGATGAAGTAGAGGAAAAAACCGGCTACCGGGTTGGCGGCGTCTGCCCTTTTGACATTGACCCGGCAATTGCCATATTTCTTGATAGCTCTATGCAGCGTTTTGATAAGGTCTATAGCGCTGCCGGAACCAGCCATTCTTACCTGCCGATTACCCTTGATCAGCTTGAAGTGGTAACAGGCGGGGCTGTTGTTGATATGGAGAAAAACTAAGCCCTTACCTGGCTACGTTAACTGCTTTTATAGGCTTCGTAGGAATACCTTTTATATAGGGCCGGGTTGCTATCGCGCCAGGGATGTTCGCGGCGCAGTTCGCGCAGGGCTTCAAGATCAAGATCGGCCACGGCAATCGCCTCGCGGTCAAAGGGTTCAACTTCAGCCAGCACACCATCGCCGTTAGGAGTTAGCTCCAGGGGGGCAAAGATTCCGGCCCGGCCGCTGAAAGTTAGTCCGGCAATACTGCCTACATGAGCGCTTTTCACCCCGTAGAGAACGCTTTCCTGAACCCGCGGCCAAATTCCGCGTAAGGCCAGCCAGTAGTTGTAGGCTTCCTGGTTGGCAATCGGCAGCAAAACAATCTCTGCATTTTTCTGCTCTAAAATGCGAAATGTTTCGTAGTAAGTAGCATCCATGCAGATCGGCAGAGCCAGGTTGCCCACCCCGGTCTTGTAAACGTTAAATGATCTGCCGCGCTGCAGGTTCCATTCTGCTTCAACCGGCAACAGGTGAACTTTATCCTGGCTGCCGATTAATTTCCCGTCCGGCCCGTAAAGAAAAGCCCGATTGACTACACTGTCCCGGTCTGCCAGTGTATAGCTGCCAGCCATTATATAGAGCCCATAGGCCTCCGACAGGCTAGAGAAAATAGCATCCACCATTGGCTGCACTGCCGGGCTCATGTTGCGAAAGACTTCTGCCAGGCTGATATCACTGCCGGCATCACTGTTCTGACTGCTATTATCTTCCTGATTCTGGTATGATTCTTCCATTTTTTCGATACCCGGCAGTAAACCGAGCAAGGGCAAATTATTGTATTCAGGAAATACCACAATTTGTGCCCCTTCCACCGCAGCTCTCTGTACGTGGTGGTGCATGGCATCAGCATAATCGAGGGGGTTTTTGAATAACTTCAGTTCAAGCTGAAGAGCGGCAACCCTGATCTTGCAGCGATCAGGTTTTGACGGCAGGTGTGAGCAGGGAGCAGGGGGCAAGACCGAACGCAAGTGCCTCTTTAGGCGGGCAGGGCGGCAGATCCAGGTTAAGTATTGCTGAAAAAGCTTTTCTTTTAAGCCACTAAGAGACATTGAATACTTCCCCCTAATCTGCTAAACATTATAGGCTTCCGGATTGAGCAGCTTAAGAAGCGGATATCTCTCTTTAAGCAGGTGGCGGGCATTTTGATCAAGTTTTGCGCTTACTGCAGCAGTTCCGGGATAGCCGCGCGCCAGATAGCCGCTTTGGCCGGGAGTTATTTCGCAGGGCCCGAGAATGTTTGAGGCAGCGTCAAAGCTGCAGCCGGTGACCTCTCCGCACAACTGGGCTTCGGCAACCCAGAATTGGTTCTGCTGCACCTGAGCCCACATGCCGGCAGCTTGCGGCCAGCAGTTGAAACTTCCTTCGAGAGCGCCGCTGTGCAGCAGCAGATCGGCACCGCGCAAGCCAAAGATTCGCCCTACTTCAGGATGCCGTGCATCATTGCCGATAACCATTCCGACCTGCAATTTATCAATAGAAAAGAGATTAAGCGCTTTTCCCCGGCTTAAACCGAGATCGCGCTCAGCACGGGTAAGATGAGTCTGCTGCTGTCTGCAGCAGATGCTTCCGGCAGGGTTAAAACAGTAAGAACTCTGATAACTATTTTCCTGCTCTTTTTCAAAAAGTGTCCCGCAGGCAAGGTAAATATTAAGATCGCTTGCCAATGATGAATGAAGGGCCAGGAATTTTTTATTCCAGGCCCCGCTCTTATCTGCCAGATAGTCGCAAACTGCAACGGTAAAAGTGGCAGCGGACGCCAGTTCACCAAGGGCCAGGCCAAGCAAAAGAGCGCTGTAGGCCGGCAGAACAACAAGATCAGCGGCAGACTCTTTCACAATTACAGATAAGTCATGTTTGTAACGATCAATGCTCTTTAAAGTGATGCCCGCCAGGGATACTGCTGTAACTTGCATTTGCAGAAAACCTCCTGTCACCGGCTGCAAGCACGCTGCTGTGTGCCATTGAAAGCGGGAATAACTATTTATTTATGCGTTCGGCCAGGGCTTCAGCCATTTCCATGGTTCCATAGCTCCCGCCAAGATCAGGGGTGACGGCCACACCTTCTTTGATCTGGGCTGCAAGAGCAGTTTCTATGCGCCCGGCTGCTTCTTTTTCGCCGATATGCCTGAGCATCAGAACAGCAGCCATGATCATTGCCGCAGGGTTGGCCCGGTTTTTACCGGCATATTTCGGGGCGCTGCCGTGAACCGGCTCAAAGAGCGCAGCGTTTTCGCCGATATTAGCCCCCGGAACGACTCCTAAGCCACCAACCAGGCCGGCACAGAGGTCAGACAAGATATCACCGTAGAGGTTTGGCATGACCAGAACATCGTAAAGTTGTGGTTTTTGCACCAACTGCATAGCCATGTTATCGACAATTCGATCTTCAAATTCGACCTGCGGGTA
>CAYWDA010000142.1:0-12416 GCA_964456945.1 uncultured Syntrophomonadaceae bacterium | reverse complement strand
TTCGCTCATTTCAGATGTGACTTCCGACAACATATCGCACTGCTTCGTCTCAACCAGATACAATTCTGACAGTGGCCGTAGGTCTTCTATGGCTATTCCCGTAAGCCTTTCATATCTCTTAAGTTGCGCACTCAAGTTGATATGTAAGTCGGACAAAGATGGCAGTTCCGTATTCCTCAAAAGATAACTTTTCGGGGAAACGAGCCTCACAATGTGTAAGAAGGCAAAACGTAGGGTTTCTTGATCATGAGAATTGATCAAAAACGCGTCCGGAAGCAGTGATTGCAGCGCAAAAGGCATTCCATACTCGTAGACTTTTACTCTGTTTGTGGATATTTTCCTCACATGAGTCTTTATCACCCCTTCCCTGGTTATTATTCCGATGTACTCTTGCACAGACTGCAGGTATTTCTTTTTTCGGGACCCCCTTTGAGGTGGAACGATACAGGTAGTACTCAATGCCGATCTTCACTACCGATGTCCCTTTTCCTTGAATGCGTTCACCCAATCCGGATAATTTGACATAAAAACCCTGTTTTACTTGCTATCGTTGGTTTTCCAGTTTTTCAAATTTCTTTTATACGATTACCCTGGTCAATACATGGTATCATCCTTGGCAGCATCATCCAGCAAGACGAAACAGGTCGTCGCCCTTGACTTTAAAGCCCGCCTTGTTTATAATTCAGCCAGAATAGAGGTAAAAATAGGGGGAACCGCTCACAGGGAAAGTCGTTTTCCCGAGAGTTTTTTTATTTATAAAGGGGTGTAGAAATGCTTATTGCACTGGCCCAGATCAACCCTACTATCGGAGCCTTAAGAGAAAATGCAGCGAAAATCAAAACATATTACAAATGTGCATCAGAGGGAAAAGCAAAATTTGTAGCCTTCACCGAGCTTGCTCTCAGTGGTTATCCACCAAAAGACCTTTTGCTTTACAGGGACTTTGTGGATCGGGAAAAAGACATTATCTTAAATGACATCGCGCCGCTAACAGCAACAGGCGGCCCGAGTATTATAATCGGAACTACCGATCTGCAAGAGCATAAGCTATACAACTGCGCTTTGGTGCTGGAAAAGGGAGTTATAAAATCTGTCCACCGCAAATCGTTGCTACCCAACTATGATGTTTTTGATGAGGAACGCTACTTCACCTGCTCAGCTGACCGCAGCGTTGAAGACCTGGACGGGCTACCAACAGCAATAGTACTGTGCGAAGATATGTGGAACGACTGCGACTTTTTCGCAGAACCTATCTATAGCACAGACCCGGTGGAAAAACTATTCAGCAGTGGGGCGCGCATGATGCTCAACCTTTCAGCTTCCCCCTATAACCTAGGCAAACACAAACTGCGAGAAGAACTGATACCATTTTTAGCTAAAAAATACAACAGTGGCGTTATCTATTTAAACCAGGTCGGTGGTAACGATGAACTTGTTTTTGACGGATCAAGCCTTGTTTACAACAACCGTGGCGAACTGCTATACAGGGCGGCCGCTTTCGAAGAAGAACTCTTTTATGTAGAAACCGACGACCTTTTTAAACCTGTAGAGTCGGTTTACTCCACCGGCATAGACGATATCAAAACAGTTTACCAAACCCTGGTGCTTGGGTTAAGGGATTATGTGCGCAAAACAGGCTTTAAAAAAGTTGTGCTTGGGCTAAGCGGTGGAATTGATTCAGCCGTAGTAGCAGCCCTGGCTGCCGCCGCGCTGGGCCCTGAAAATGTATTCGGCATAATGATGCCATCCCCGTATTCATCTGAACACAGCTTTAATGATGCTGTTTCTCTGGCAGAAAACTTAAAAATTTTATACCGGGTTGCGCCAATTGAAAAACCTTTTCAGGCTTACCTAACCCTCTTAAATGAGGAGCAAGAAACAATACAGGATCTGGCCGAAGAAAACCTGCAGGCCCGAGTACGTGGAAACATTGTGATGCACTATTCAAACCGTGAAGGCTACCTTCCACTGGCCACAGGCAACAAATCGGAACTGGCTGTCGGCTACTGCACACTTTACGGGGACATGTCGGGCGGCTTGGCTGTTATTGCCGACCTTCCGAAAATGATGGTTTATGAACTTGCAGAGCATATTAACATGATGCAAGGCAAAGAAATTATTCCCCAAAACACGATCGCAAAGGCGCCTTCCGCCGAGCTGCGGTCCAACCAAAAAGATGAAGATTCACTGCCGCCATACAACATTCTCGATCCAATTTTACAGCTTTATATCGAAAAAAACCTATCTGCGGCTGATATTATCGCTAAAGGCTTCCAGCAGGAAACAGTTGAGAGGGTCATCTACATGGTTGACCGTGCTGAATTTAAAAGACGTCAGGCGGCTCCAGGCATAAGAGTAACAACCCGTGCATTCGGTTCGGGCCGGCGAATGCCTATTGCCCGAAGCTACGAGTATTAAGAAAAGAATGATTTGTTTGATGAGTCATCATCCTTCAAAAACCGAAAATACACCCGGCTATGACGTTGTGGTAGTCAGTGACGGCTGTGGATTTCTGCCACACGCACAATGCTCAACCAGTTGAACATTGTTTTCAGCCAGCACCCCTTTTTCATAATAAATATTATCTTCAAAACCTACCCGCACTTGACCGCCCATAATGATGGAAGCAGTGTTGAGCGGCAGCTCAAAACGGCACATCCCGGCCACCGCCCAGGTGCTGCCGGCCGGGATGCTTTCAGAAAGATTCAGCAAGTTCTTCAATGTTCCGGGAATACCGCCCGGCACACCAATAACAAAATCAAAATGCAGAGGCTTTGCAATTAAACCTTATCTGACCAACTGTAGAGCTTTTTCGTCAAATATTTTATTAGTTGGCCGATCACAGGCACTTCGGCGTGAATGATATCATCATCTAAGAGACCATCAAAAGGCTCGCTGCCGACAAATTCGTGAGCGCAGAGCACTGCATGGTCGAAGCCGAGTGGCTCTTTCTGGCGGACATAAATGATGTTGGCAAGGGAACTGATCTTTTTAATTTGATCAAGCTCTTTTTCTTTGCCTTTAGCGCCTTCAGCGGCAAGCAGGTTTTCAAGTTCAATGGCACGATTAAAGTGATCTTCAATACCGGCAGCAACAATCACTTCAACCACCAGCTGCAGGGTCGGTTTATCGACAATGGGCAACATTCCCTTATGCGTGACCTTAATAGCCCGCAAGAAAGGGGTTCCTAACCTTTCCGCCGGGATTTCTGCCTTTTATAATTTTCATTTTTACACCGCCTTCGTCATTTTATCCGCCTCAACTTATATGCGCCAGTATGTCTTATTAAATGGATTAATTTAATAATTTCTACGAAACTTTACCATTTCCTACCCCTGCGCACAGATCACTGCTGCAAAGCTATAAGAGACACTTTTTTAATTTTATTCGCGATGATAACAAAATATTTTTAAATATGAAAAGGTATTTTCGGATATGACAAGAATTATCTCTAAACCTAACAATTACCGGGGGGATTAAATTTTGAGCGGGGAACTGCAGAAGATCCAGGTAGCAGTGCAGGAAGTAGCAGAAGCAATCGCCTCTGCGCTTAATATGGAGGTTGAAATATTCGACAACGAACTAGTCGTGGTAGGAGCTACAGGCAGGATTAGAAGCAAAATCGGCTTCAAGCAGGAAACTGCTCACGTAGCCACCTTTGTTTTGGAACGAGGAGCAAGCTGCACTATTGATGAACCCGGAAACCATTATATATGTACAAACTGTAAGATTAAAAGAAACTGCTTTTGCACATCAGCCCTGGTTTGCCCTATCAGCAGGGAGGGAAGAATTCTTGGCACGATCAGCCTGCTAAGCTTTAACGTGGAACAACGGGAAATTTTGCTTTCCCGCCAGGGGCAGTTTTTTGACTACATGGCCCGCATGGGCGAACTGATCGCCGGCCAGGCTCAGCTATATGAAACTCTTGACCAACTCGCAACAAGCGAACTGCACCTGAAGACAATAATTGACACAATAAACGATGGCATTATTACCGTAGACGCTAATTCGAACATCTCTTACTTTAACAAAGAAGCGGAACGTATCCTCGGAGTTCGGGGAGAACTGATGATCGGCAAGCCAGTGCACGATTATTTTACCGATACCCCATTACCGGCAATTATAAAAAAACGCACGAGCATAACGGGGAAGGAGACCAGTTATAAAAGAAACCAGAGTGAAATTAAATTGTTTTATTCGGCATTCCCAATCATACTCGGTGAAAAAGTTGTCGGCGCTGTCAAAACCTTTAAAGACATCAAAACAATAACTCAACTTGCCGGCAGCATAAACAACCGTCATGAAATGATTACTTTCGAGGACATTCAGGGCCACAGCCAAGCGATCTGCGAACTGATTGAAAGGGCAAAAATAGTGGCAGTGGGCACTTCAACTGTTTTGCTCCAAGGCGAAAGCGGCACCGGAAAAGAGATGTTTGCCAGGGCAATACACCAGGCCAGTCCCTTCAGAAACGGGCCTTTTCAGGCTATAAACTGCAGCGCGATTCCGGAGATGCTGCTGGAAAGTGAACTTTTCGGCTATGAAGAAGGAGCCTTTACAGGAGCCAGAAAGGGTGGTAAGCCAGGAAAGTTTGAACTAGCCGACGGTGGGACAATTTTCCTTGACGAAATTGGTGACATGCCTTTTTTCCTTCAGGCCAAACTGTTACGGGTTCTGGAAAGCAAAACGCTCGAAAGAGTTGGTGGAACAACAGCGCTGCACTTTAATACCCGGGTTATCGCCGCCACTCACCATGATTTGGAATCCATGCTGCGTGAAGGAAAGTTTAGAAACGATCTTTATTACAGACTTAATGTTATTCCCCTATATATACCGAGCTTAAAGGAGCGCCGGGAAGACATATTGTTTCTGGCAAAAAGCTTTTTGGAAAAATACTGTTTTCTGAATAACAAGGAGATCAGCACCATGGAACCCGAAGTGAAAGAGATGCTTCTTAACTACGGTTGGCCCGGTAACGTTAGGGAACTTGAGAACGTAATCGAACATGCAGTAATTTTTGAGCAGTCCCTTCAGTTAAAAAAGAATTCACTCCCGCAGTGGCTTTTTAATAAACTGCACAACCCGGTGCAGCCGGAAAAACTTAAAAACCAGGTAAGCGAGTGGGAATATGAAGTGATCGAAAAGATGATAGCCGAACAAGGCACCTCTCTGGTGGCAAAAAAGGCGATCGCCAATAAATTAGGCATAAGCCTGACCACCCTGTACCGCAAGCTAAATAAAATTAAAGAAATGTCCGGTGACTCTGAAATTACTTAAGAAGCAAACTAATTGGCAACAGCGTTCGCCTAAGCCGCATAGAATTTACAGAACTTCTATATTGCAACCAGGCTAGACGATCCCGGGGAACATAGCCCGTATTTCATCATCCGGCCCAGCCGGCAGGTAAGACTTAACCGGTTCTGCCAGTAGCCCGGCGGCAATCGCTTCCGCCCTGCCCCAACTGTCTTTGCCCCCGGCGTCAAACCAGAGCTGGTATTGTTGTCGGTCGCTGGCTCGCGGTAAGAAAGACTCTGAGCGCATATAGCGTACGGTGTGATCTTCACTAAGAAAATTGCCACCGGGGCCAACCGACGCAATAACATCATAAGCCAGGGTATCGCTGTTGACTTCAATTCCACGCAGAGTGCGCAAACATCCGCCGATAATGTCGTTATCAATAACATACTGTGCATAGGAAGCGGTTAAAGCTCCGTCGAGCATGCCGAATGCTTCATGAATAAAGTTGCCTCCGGCCAGCCCGGCCAGCATGGCTGTTGATGCACTTTCATGGGCAGCCTGGGCATCGGGTAGTTTCGAATCGGTCGTGCCGACAGTTATATAGCAGGGCAAGCGATAGTAGTGAGCCATTTGA
The DNA here is from genome assembly GCA_964456945.1 of uncultured Syntrophomonadaceae bacterium. GTDB lineage: Bacteria > Bacillota > Dethiobacteria > DTU022 > DTU022 > CAYWDA01. Next base: position 6,544 of record CAYWDA010000142.1, on the reverse strand, counting down.
GTAATCGCCGCATTCATCAACCCCGACTCAATGCTGCCCATTAAAAACGACATGGTGCGCATATCCATAGTCACCGGTACAGCGCTATAAAAAATAGGAGTACCCGGATTTATAAGTTGAGAGAGAACAACCCCCATTAAAGCTTCGGCATTTTGCTGCACCAGCGTGCCAGCCAGAGTTACCGGAGACGTTGCTCCCGCTGCAGGTGCCGTAGAAGTAGCCAGGGGAAGGCCGTGCCCGGCCACCTCGATAATCAGGTCTACCTGATCACTGCTGATTTTCAGAGGGCTGGTGATTGATGCAATAAAACCGACAAAAGGTCGGTGGCGCAACTGATCGTCACCACCGGCCAGAATGGCAGCCATTCTAATAACATCTTCTGCTCCCCGGCGGCTGATAATACCACCCATCACCGGTTTCCCAGTATGTTTCAAGGCGTTATAATAGCTGTTAAGGTCTACTTGATCAATATTGATGTCGTGCGGGTAAACCGGTATAACAAAAAAATCGACAGACTCAAGGGTGTCGGCCAGGCGGGCCAAATTAGAAAGATCGGCTATTGTTGACGGTCTTTTAATACGCTCCAGGTCGAGCACGTAGATAGCCAGACCACCAGTGCCAAAATGAACCCTTGTACCTCCGACAACAATCTCTTTGCCTTCTTCAAGTCCATAATAAGTAAACTCTGAAGGGGCCTGTTTAATGCAGCGACTGACCAGATCACGGGGCAGGTAAACCCTGCTTGCATCGCGGTCAACCCGTGCGCCCTGCTGTTCAAGCAAATCTAATGCAAAATCGTGGTAAAGATTGAAGCCAACTGACTCCAGCACCTTCATCGAAGTTTCGTGAATGACCCCAATTTCTTTATCTGAAAGCACTTTATAGCTGCCGCCAACATAAACCGGTCTATTCATTCTGCACGCTCCTAATTTCCGGAAAATATATATATAAAATTATAACACGCAGAAGCAATTTTTAAAGACTTAATCATCCACAAATACTACCTCTCTCCAATTAGCTCTCTATATTTTTAATTCAGGGAAAAGCGCAGTCAAATCATCTTCGACCTTTTCAGATAAAGCTGGAACCTTGTGCCGGGCAAGTATATCTTCGGCAATTTGGCGAGCCTGCTCTACAGCACCTTTGCGGCCAGCTCTCTCCCAGGCTCCATAGTTGATACGCACAGCAGTTTGTGGCATATACAGCTCGCTGCGCATATTACGCACCGTATGTTCAGATGCCAGGAAGTTACCGCCTGGTCCGGCGGCACAGATCTCATCTACCGCAAGGGTTTCCGGGGTTATTTTCACCCCTTCAAGCACCCGCAAAGCCGCCCCGAGAATTTCATCGTCTAAAACATACTGTTCATAAGCAACAGTCATACTACTGTCAATCAAACCAGCAGCGTTGTGGATCAACTGGGCCCCGGCCATGGCTGGCAGCAGGTTGTTCATACATTTCTCGTAACCGTTTTGAACATCAAAAAGTTTCGATTCAGTAACACCGCCTGTTGAATACATGGGTAAATTGTAGAATGCGGCCATCTGGGCACAAGCTGCGTTCATGATCCCGTTTTCGACAGGACCAAATAGAAAATCCATGGTTTTCAGATTGGCAGTAGTGGGCACGGTGCTGTATAGGGCCGGAGCGCCCTCTTTAATCACCTGGGTCAGGAGGATGCCGCAGATTGCTTCTGCGTTTACCTGAACCAGAGTTCCGGCCAGAGTGATCGGTGCAGTTGCGCCAGCAATAGGCGCGCACGATGTAGCAATCGGAATACCAGCCTCGACAAGATCAAAAATGAACTCAACATAGCGAGTTTCAAAGCGCAAAGGGCTAATAGTACTGCAAATAACTGAAATCAGCGGTTTTTCGCGCAGTTCTTTTTCGCCGCCGGCTATCAACTGAGCCAATTTGATCACATTCTTTGCCCCATCTTGACTGCCGTAAATACCACCCATTACATGCTTGGCGGTGTTTTTTAGCCCATTATAAAACCTGACAACATCGGCTTCATTTTTTGCCCGCTCTGTAGGGTAAACGGGCAGACAATACCAGTGAATATTCGGCAGGGCATCGACCAAACGAGCTAGGGCAGCCAAATCTTCTGTGACCGTCGGTCGGCGTACACCGCTATGACGATCATAGATATTTAGAGCGGTGCCACCTGTACCGAAAAAGGTGCGGTTAGCCTCTACCACCATACTGTTTTTTTCATCACGCCCATAAAGAATAATTCTGGAAGGCGCTTTTTTCAGGTAATCCATTACCATGTTTTCATCGACGCGTACAAGATAATTTTCAAAATCAACCCGTGCGCCTTTTTCCTGAAACAACTTCAAAGCCTCTGGATTGTCCACTCTAAACCCTGCTCTCGACAAAACTTGCATCGAGGCCTGATGGATTGCTTCAATATCCCTGTTGGATAAAGGTGTGTAAAGACCGCTATACTTACCCATGTTCATCACTAAAGCCCTCCTTAAATCTGAATCCGCCATCTAATGATAACTGAACTGTTTTTCTACTTGATACCTGTGTATTTCTCCCGCAGGAATTTTTCTATATCCTCACTGAAACCGATCGACTCGTGGGTATCGAGAATTTTGCGGGCCTGTTCGTGAGCGCGGGTGAAAGCATCTTTCGAGCCTTGCTCTTCCCAGACCACACGCTGCTGGCGGTCGGCCAGCTTGGGAAAGAAAAATTCATTGCGCACATGGGCAACCGTGTGCTCGTGGTCGAGGAAATGACCACCCGGGCCAACTTCTTCGATAATATGGGTTGCCAGGGTCTCCTTGTTTACCTCAACCCCCTTGACTGCTCTTAAGACCATGCCGACGGAATCGTTGTCGATGACCATTTTCTCGTAAGATAAAGTGGTGCAGAATTCTAATAAGCCGAAGGCGTCGTGAATGAAGTTACAGCCCGATAAGGCCACGACCATGGCCGTGTTGGCGCTTTCAAAGCCAGCCTGGGCATCGACTACTTTCGAGTCGGACATGCCGCCAGTGCCGTACATGGGGATCTTGTAAAAATGCGACATCTGGGCGCACCCGGCATTGATTAATGCCGATTCCACGTTGCCGGCCATGTAAGTGCCGGTGCGCATATCCATAATGCTTGAGGTTGAACCGTAAATAGTGGGTGTGCCCGGGTTAATGAGCTGGGTTAAGATCAGTCCGCCTAAAGATTCAGCGTTATTTAAGGCAATGGTACCGGCTAAAGTGACCGGTGAGTTCGCTCCGGCCAGAGGCTCAGAGGGGGTGGCTAAAGGCAGGCCTCTTCTTGCCACTTCAATTAAAAAGTCGGTATAGGTTACTTCCATTAAAAGCGGGCTCATCATCAGGGTGATAAATGATACAAAAGGCCTTTCCAGCAGTTTTTGTTTGCCGCCGGCGATATCTTCAGCCATGCTGATCACCGACTTTAACCCGTCCATGGTATAGATGCCGCCCATAACGTGTTTGGAGGTGTTCTTAAAAGCATGGTAGAAGCGGTTAATATCTACTTCTTCTTCTTTAACATCGTTGGGGTAGCAGTTGATGACGAAGAAGGCGATGTTGTCTAAAGCGTCGGTCATGGTAGCGTAGCCAGCTACGTCTTTTACCCCGGTCAGTCTTTTCTTGCCGCTGTCGATATCTAAGGTGTTTAGAACTGTACCGCCGGTGCCAAGGTGTACGTTTGTGCCTTCTAAGATCAGGTCGTTTGATTCGTCGCGGCCGCATAGAATAATTTTCGATGGGTTTGAGTCGATGGCGTCTTCGATCATGAAGCGGGGGATCTTAACTATAAGCTTTTCGTTGTCTACGTCGGCTCCCTTGTCGGAAAAGATCTGCCTGGCCGTTTTGTTGTGCATTTTGATACCCACTTTTTCAAGCAGGTAGACAGTTGCTTCATGCACTTCTTTGACTTCTGAATCGCTGAAAACTTTAAAGTTGCCGCCTTTGTAGTTTTTAAACATGAGTAGCTCTCCTTTTTTTCGGGTCTTCATGCCGAGGGTTGTATCCCGTACCTTTATAAGAAGCAATAATCATGCCAATAAAAAAAGAAACCGTTGTATGCATACAGCAGTTTCCCGCGAAGCATGACGGTAATATATTTTCACATATGATAATATATTTGCAAATATGTACATAGACGCAGAAGCCAAGTTTCAATAATTCATTTACTTCTTCACTTTCATACAAACCTAATCAGCCATGTAGGCACTAGCAAACCAATTAATTAGGCCCCTGCTTATTTCACTGGAAAAAGCTTAACCGGGTCAGACACCTTCAGCTCCCCGCCAGTTCTTAACCAGAGCACTTATAATATCAGACCTGGTAACAATACCCATAAGCAAGTTGTTTTCATCAACTACGGGGATTCGGTTAATATTATGTTCGTGCATTAGCCTGGCCATCTCGGAGAGTAAGGTATCTTCAAAGACAGTATAAAGCTCAACCGTCATCAGAGTTTCCACGGTTGTGTTGGCAACCAGTTCAATTACCTCCACACCGCGATGGGTGATATCGATATGCAATACTTCCTGGCTTTTTGTAAATACGCGGTGCGGATCTCGCAGGGGTTGCCCGATAATTTGCTGGGTATAGCGCAATATATCGGTTTCCGACAATATTCCAACCAGCTTATCTGCTTCGTCGACCACCGGCACCCCACTGAAGTAGTTTTCATCAAGAATTTCGGCTGCCCGTTTAAGCGGCGTATCAATCGTGACAGTTATTACAGGTGTTGTCATTACATCTTTTGCCTTTAAAGACATGTAAATCCCTCCAATATTGCCTGCTTTCTTGTTGATACAACATTGGGGCAAGCAGAGGTTTAGGTCTGCTTGCCCCGTTAAATGGCTCTCTTCCCAGGTATACCAAGTTGCTTTTGTTATTAACAAATCGGGGAAACCAACCTGTTCTTACTCAATAAAACCTGCTCTCTAAGCCAGTCTTCGGCTACTTCACTGGGCAGATAGTCTTTTTCGTCGACAAGCATGTTTAGGTAAGACATGTTTTCATCATCGAGCGCACGAGCAATTAAATTAAGGCTATCAGCAATTTGCGGCGCAGCTTCTAAAACTTCTCTACGTACAACAAATGAAAAGTTTTAAACGGGATGGAAGTTTTGACCGGTTATTATCTCATAACCTCACCGGCAGCCATAACCTTTTTCATCTTGCCCGGTTCAATATGGCAATATGAGAAATGAGTATCAGAAAAGTCAACTCTGGGCGGCGGGGTTGTATCACAGATGGTCCCCACCTTGCGATGACATCTTCCGGCAAAGGGGCAACCCTTGATTTTTACTGTGGGGTCGGGTGGTGACCCTTCCAGTCGAATGGCTTCTTTCTTTATCGATGGATCCACATCGGGAACCGCCGATAGCAATGCCTCAGTATAGGGGTGACAGGGTGAACCCACCACCTCATGCTTCTTGCCATATTCACAAACCCGCCCAAGATACATTACCATTATCGTATCGCTCAGGTAGTTGATCACATTCAGATCGTGAGATATAAAGATATATGATGCACCAGTCTCTGTCTGCAGATCCACCAACAGGTTGAGGACCGAAGCCTGAACAGAGGCGTCCAGGGCGCTTGTAGGTTCGTCACAGACCAGTAGGTTGGGGGAGATGGAAAAAGCGCGCGCTACCGCTGCCCGCTGCATCTCTCCACCGCTCAACTGGCTTGGTCGACGATAGAGATACTCCTCACCCAAATCCACCTTCTTGAGGATATCTACAATCCGTTTTTTACGTTCTTCGCGGCTGTTGATCCCCAGTAGTTTCTTCATTGGTCTGCCAATTATTGCCTCCAGCGTAAATGAAGGGTTAAGACTGCGTCCGGGATTCTGGAAAATAAGCTGAATCTCCCGCAATATTTCAGGGCTCCTTTTTTTCCAGGAAACTGAAATATCTATACCATCAAAAATAATTTTACCGCTGGTAGGTCGAATCAGCCCACTTACAGCGTGGCCCATTGTGCTCTTACCGCAGCCCGATTCTCCTACAACTCCGAGAACAGCGTTGCTCTGAAGTGTCAGGTCCACACCGTCTATTGCTCTGATAGGCTTACCCATGGGGCCGAAGTAGCGGCGCATCTTGTCTATCTGAAGAATTGTACGGTGTTCCGGTGCCAGCCCATCGTCGGCAAGCTTCACTTCATTTTTCTGTACAATTCTCTCTGGGACATCCTCTGCGTAGGCACGGTCACAAGCCGAAAAGTGACCACTTTTACGTTCGGTAAAACCATATCTGTCTTCACATCCAGGCCGCTTCTTATCGCAGCGGGGAACAAAGGGACATCCGGTTTCAGCAGCGCTTCTTCGTGTTACATAGCCCGGAATGGTATTAAGGCGAACCGTTTCCTTCACAACTCCCGCCCGGGGCATACAGTTAATAAGGGCCCTGGTATAGGGATGCTGGGGTTCGTTAAATATCGCCTCCTGGGATGATGTTTCCACCACCTCTCCGCGATACATTACGGCTATCCGATCTGCGACCTTGTTTACTACCCCGATATCGTGAGAGATGTAAATAAGAGACATATTATACT
>CAYWDA010000141.1:0-3414 GCA_964456945.1 uncultured Syntrophomonadaceae bacterium | reverse complement strand
GCAGAAACATCTTCTTCGTAAGCCTTGATAAAGCGCTCAGCCAATTCGGGCACGGTAATTTCCTGTTCATTAGCCCGGTTGATCATCTTGTCATCAATGTCGGTATAATTCTGAACTAGTTTCACATTGAAGCCACGGTAATTAAGATAACGCCTGACTACATCAAAGATGATAAAGACACGGGCGTTACCAATGTGAATATAGTCGTAGACTGTAGGGCCGCAAACATAGAATGTAACCAGCGGCGGTGCCCCTGGCTTCAGCTCATCTTTGCTACGGGTAAGGGTGTTATAAATTTTTATGGCCACAATTACACACTCCGTTTTCAATTTCTGACCGGTGGCAGCGCAGTTGGTCAATTTGCTCCTGCAAACTTTTCAGCGCCTCGGCTACCGGGTCGGGCATATCGCTGTGATTAAGGTTAATTGAGGACACTTTTGCTCCATTGTAAAAAACTACGCGGGCAGGAATGCCCACCACTGTTGAATTGGCAGGCGCCGGGTTTAAAACTACTGACCCAGCCCCAACGCGGCAGTTATCACCCAGTTCGATCGGCCCAAGCACTTTGGCCCCCGTACCTACGACAACATTACTGCCAATGGTCGGGTGGCGCTTTCCGGTTTCTTTGCCCGTACCGCCTAAAGTGACCCCCTGGTAGATAGTAACGTTAGAACCAATTTCGGTTGTTTCGCCAATAACTACGCCCATGCCGTGATCAATAAAAAAACCGCTGCCGATCTTTGCCCCGGGGTGAATCTCAATGCCGGTGAAAAAGCGTGAGAGGTGTGATATGAAGCGGGGCAGCAAAATCAGTCCACGCCGGTACAAAAAGTGAGATACACGGTGGCATAAGAGAGCATGCAGGCCAGGGTAACAGAGCAACACCTCAAGGGTGCTTCTGGCTGCCGGATCCCGATCTTTGACGGCCTGAATATCCTGGCGGATTCTTGCAAACATCTAAAAACTCCTTCACTAATTCCCTTCTGCAGGAATAGATCAATTCATTCTATACATATTTTAGCCTGCTAAACTAGCAGGTGAAAATCAATCACCTTAAATAGCTTCGTGACCAACCGGACCGGGGTGAGCACTTTTTTCAAGCAGCACTACCGCCTGGGCGGCAATACCCTCTTGCCTTCCGCACACTCCCAGACCTTCGGTGGTAGTCGCCTTGACAGATATACGGCATTCTGGCACAGCTAAAGTTTCTGCAATTATTTCTCGCATAGCTTCAATGTATGGGGCCAGTTTCGGGGCTTCAGCGATCACTGTCATATCGGCATTAATAATCTTCCAGCCCTCGGCAACAAGCAACTTTTTTGTTTCGTCAAGTAGCAGCAAACTTTTTATCCCTCTGTAACGCTCATCACCCGGTGGAAAGTGGTAGCCTATATCGCGCATGCCAGCGGCGCCAAACATAGCATCAATTAGAGCGTGCAGAAGGACATCGGCATCTGAGTGACCGTCAAGGCCGAGATGGTGGTTGATTGTGATTCCTCCCAGCACGAGAGGCCTGCCGCTCACCAGGCGATGCACGTCATAGCCTAGACCTACTCTGTTCAGCCCGACCCTGCTCCCTTCAGTATAAGAGATGCCAGCATAAGATCAAGCGGTGAAGTTATTTTAAAGTTTGATTGCTCACCGGGAACTGTGATCACCGGTTCGCCCAGCAGTTCAACCAGCGCCGCATCGTCCGTTGCCTTGCCGCCCGCATCCTGGAAAGTCAGATAGGCCTTCTCTAGAAGGTCACGTTTAAACAGCTGCGGCGTTTGCACCAGCCTTAATTTTTCCCTTGCCGGGGTAGCCTGCACAAAACCGGCTTCATCAACTTCTTTTAAGGTGTCACTGAGTTGAATCACCGGTATTGCAGCACCCCAAAGGGCTGCGCTATCAAGCAGTAAAGCCAGCAGGCCAGGAGTTGCCAGCGGTCTGGCCGCATCGTGTACGGCAACCAGTTCGGCTTCTGCTGATATTGCCTTCAAACCATTGCCAACCGATTCCTGCCTGGAAGTTCCGCCTTCGACCAGTTTGAGTCGACCAAGAGAAATATAAGGCCTCAAGAGCTCGCGCACAACCTTATCGTCTCCAGGGGGAATAACCACAATAATTTCGGTAAAAGCCGTATGATCAAGAAACAGTCGTACTGAACGGGCCAGTACCGGTATACCTTCAAGCACCAGGTACTGCTTGCGGGCAGCAGACTTCATGCGCAAACCCGCACCGGCAGCGGCAATGATCGCAGCAGCTTTCAAAAGAATTTAACCCCACTATATTTTTCTGCATCCTGCTTCGGTTTGGCAAAAATCATTCGGCCAGCCGCAGTCTGCAGTACGCTGGTAACGAGCACTTCAATGGTATCGCCAATGTAGCGGCGGCCCCCTTCGACTACCACCATGGTTCCGTCATCGAGATAGGCAACGCCCTGGCCAGACTCTTTACCGTCCTTAATGATCTGGGCAACCATCTCTTCGCCGGGCAGAACCACTGGTTTGACTGCATTGGCCAGTTCATTAATATTGAGAACAGAAATACCCTGCAGTTCACACACTTTGTTAAGATTAAAATCATTGGTAATAATTTTACCGTTAATCGTTTTTGCCAGACGTACCAGTTTGCTGTCGACCTCGGGTATTTCATCAAAATCGCCTTCGTAGATCTGCACCGGAATATCCATCTCTTTCTGGATTTTGTTTAGCACATCAAGACCACGGCGGCCGCGGTTACGTTTAAGCAAATCTGGCGAATCGGCGATATGGCGCAGTTCTTCGAGCACAAACTCGGCAACAACTATTACACCCTCCATGAAGCCGGTCTTGCAGATATCGACAATTCTGCCGTCAATAATTGCACTGGTGTCAAGGATCTTAAAGACCTCATTTTCCCGACCCCCACTGCGAACATTGCGGTTAAAAAGCGATGACAGGAATGAAAACTCTTCCTTCCGGTTTAATACAAATCGGACCCCGATGAAAACTAAAAGCAGCGTTAATACAGGTGAGACAAAAACACCGACTACAGGAATACGGTATATCGGGTAACTTAAAAGTATACCAATAATCAGGGTAATGATCAGGCTTAATACTACGAGGGCAATATCCTGGGTGGGTACTGCCTTCAGTTTGCTGTCTGCCCAGGATAGAATCCGGTTAAAGCCATAAATTAATACGGGGGTAAGAATATAAAAAATAAGGCCGAGTAAAATACCGCCAATAGCATAATAACCGATAGAAACAGGGGTAAAATAGATTCCTGCCGGTATATCGATAAAAAATGAGATCAGGGGCAATAATATGATGAAAAGATAAATTCCAAGAACCACTCCGAGTAGTGTGCCGAAAACACGTAAAATCTTGTTAGCCATCCTCTTCACCTCCTTTCTAAAATTTTTAAGAGCAAATTGCATGTAACGATAAT
>CAYWDA010000140.1:0-11183 GCA_964456945.1 uncultured Syntrophomonadaceae bacterium | reverse complement strand
GTTTAAGTAAATACAGCAGGGACAGTCTGGGAGGCAGAAGCCTTGACTGGGACAATAAGCCTCGCCAGTATAAGCAATACCCGGCAGATCTGGAACGTTTTGAGCTTGAAAAGCCAGAGCACAGTGGGGGTATGCCTCTCTTTGATATTCTGCAGCAAAGGCGCTCAGAAAGAAATTTTATTGTGCGTGATCTTTCAGCAGTAAAGCTATCACAGATGCTCTGGGCTACACAGGGCATCACAATGGCCAACGAATATCATCAATTTCGCACAGCACCTTCAGCCGGGGGGCTTTTCCCGATCGAAACTTACTGCGTTATCAACCATGTGGAAGATTTTAAAGCTGGAGTTTACCACTACCAGGTCCCTTACCACGGGCTGGTGCTGCTAAAAGAAGGTAATTTCGGCATTGAACTGGCCAAAGCGGCGCTGGGGCAGAAAATGCTGCGTGACGCCGCCTTCAACCTGGTCTGGAGCGCAATGATCGAACGCTCGAAGTGGAAGTATGAACAGCGCTCCTACCGCTACATCTACTTAGATGCCGGCCATATAGCCCAAAACAGTGCTCTCGCCGCCGTATCACTGGGGCTCGGTTCATGTCAGATCGGCGCCTTTTTTGACAGCGAAGCTGACAAAATAATCGGTCTTGACGGCGAAAGTGAATTTGTGATCTACATGAACGCCGTGGGGGAAGTCGCCTGATCTAATAGCTGGATGGTAGAAGAACATATTACCACCCGCTACTAATTGTTGATGAAATTCTCCCACCAGCGCAGGGGGTCGCCTTCTTCATTATCAGGACCTCCTCCGCCACTGGGCGGCACATCAGGATCGGGATCGCCATCAGGGGGCGGTTCCGGATCATCACCGTCACCGGGAGGCGGCTCGACTTCGCCGGGATCTTCTTCACCAGGCTCTTCTGGAATTTCAGTTTCATCTTCCCCATCTATGGGATCTTCTAAATCCGGAAACAGGGCGATGTGAACATCACAGGTCGAACGGGGGGCATGTCGTTCAATAAAATAATCACTGATAACTGTCCCGGCAGCCCGGCAGATTTCATTCGGTCTGAGCCCGGAAAGACTGCATACTTCCATACGCACTATCCCATCGGGGCGTGAAAAATCTTTAATTTCCATAGTCTTAAAAGCTTCAAGAAATACTTCGCGCAGAAAAGCGGTAGAATAACGCCAACCCTGCTGAATACCGCCCATCTTCGGTTCATCGTAGCCCATCCAGAAAGAAGCGACCAGGTTTGGCGTATAAGCCACCAGGTAAACATCTTTCCAGTTTTCAGTGGTTCCAGTCTTGGCAGCAACCGGACGATCTATCTGCAGAGCACGCCCCAAATACTTACGGACAAAATCCTGCAGTATGTCATTGACAATATAAGTAGCCTGGGGGCTCAATACCTGACGTGGGTTAATGCGCTGATCAAAAAGAATTACACCGTGGCGATCTTCAATTTTTTCTATGGTATAAAGATCTACCCGTACCCCGTCGTTAGCAAGCACACTGTAGGCCTGGGCCATGTCAACAGCGCTCACACCGTAAGTGAATCCGCCAAGGGTTAAGGCAAGGTTGTCAATTTCAGTAGGGCCAATTGTCGATATGCCCATACGCTCGGCGTACCCAACCCCAACCCGGGTGCCGAGGGCCTGAAAAGCGCGAACAGCAGGCACATTATAGGAAAAGTATAGCGCTTCTCTAGCTGAAATCATGCCCCTGAAACGGTTATCGAAGTTTTTCGGTTTCCAACCTTGCGGTCCGGTAAACGGAGAGTCATTGAGGGGAGAACCAGCTCCGGCCAGCGTTCCTTCTTCAAAGGCAGGCGCATAGGTAATAATCGGCTTGATAGCGGAACCGGGCTGCCGCAGAGTGATAAACCTGAGCACTTCATCCAGCTTTTTGCGGTAATCACGCCCGCCACCCAAAGCCCTGATTCGCCCGGTTTTCGGGTCGGCAACAACAATTGCCGCCTGAGGCTGGGGCACTCCACCCTCCTCATCAACCAGTTCCTGCAGTTGCGCCCTGGTCAGGTCACGGCCAACTGGAAGCTTGGAGACAGCCTCTCTGACTCGCGGCATATTAACATAGATGGTCGAAGGATAAAGATCGGCGCGGCTCAAAACTGCTTCAACATGGCTTTGCATGGGCGGGTCCAGGGTAGTATAGATTCGCAACCCACCGGTATAAATGATCCGATAGGCCTCTTCTATGGAACCAATTGAAGGCATGGCGCTTAAAATCCGAATTAGCTCATGGTGTAATACATAATCGACAAAGTGAGGGTATGGGTACCCAGGATCAGGCAGTTCAGCATAAATAATATCCTGAAGCAGTGCCTGCCTGTGTTCGTATTCAGTAATTATTTCAAGTCGCTTCATACTGGCAAGAACCAGCCGCATGCGGCCTTCCGCCTCGGCTTCATTATTCAACGGGTTATAAAAGTTTGGAGAACGCACCGCCCCAGCCAGCATGGCCGCTTCAGAAACAGTTAACTCAGCGACATTTTTATCAAAATAGGTTTGGGCAGCCGCCTCAACCCCGTACGCACCATTGCCAAAGTAGATCCGGTTCAGGTAAAGTTCCAAAATCTCTTCTTTGCCATAGCTGCGTTCAAGTTGAATAGCAAGCCAGATTTCCTGTATTTTCCTTTTATAGCTTGTTTCAGTCGTTAAAAAAGCATTTTGAGCCAGCTGCTGAGTAATAGTACTCGCACCCTGAACAATCTTACCGGCCTTAAAATTGGCATAGGCAGCCCGCAAGCTGCCGGTCACGTCAAACCCAAAGTGGCTGTAAAATCGTTCATCCTCGATGGCGATAAAAGCCTGTTGAACATGCTCAGGGATCTTATTTAAGCCGACAAAGATACGATTCTGCTCCTGGTGCAGGGCGGCAATTTCCTCACCATTGCTGTCAAAAATGTATGATGTCTCAACTGTCGCCAGTCGGGCGGGGTCAAAGGGCGGGGCAGCGTTAACATAGTTGACCACGACAGCGGCAGTTGCCCCTCCGGCTATCATGAAAACAATAAAGAGAAAAACAAACAGGCCCTTGATTACAGCGGCGCCGCGACTCTGCTTATTCTTTCCTGAGATAACTGTTTTCTGTGCTGCAAAGTCCATAGGTGTTTTATTTTCTGCCACAGGCTGACCGGCCTCCCCTGATCGCTCAATATCTGTATAGCCAAGCAACCCCAATTTGCAGGTAGTACTGATTAGCAGCCGAATTAATACCGGCAGCGACAGGTAGATGAGTAATCTCCCTAATTATATCATAGGAAATTAAAAACGAAACGAAACCCACTGCTTAGTTAAGCAGGGATTATTCTCAAAACTAAAAAAGCTGAAAAGAGCAGTCTCATAATTGATAAATATATACAGATCATATATGCAAAACTGCCACCAAATGCAGGAGAAACAAGTTTAACAATCATAGCACTTGCCTGTAAAAAAGGGGTTTTCTGCTTTTCTTAGACTGGCATATTTTTTTCTGGCTTGAATAACATCTTGGCATTATTATTGCTTGTTATAGCTTTAGACCACAACTGTTGAGGAAGGGGATTTTATAAAATGGATCGAGAAGCAGTAATTAATGAAAGTAGTCGTATACTTGACTACATTCTGAAAGAAACTCTGACAGCGGAGGAAAAAGATCGTATTGTCGCCGATTCGGTTGCCAATTATGGCGAGTATGTAAACCCGGCTATTTTAGCGGCGCGCAAGTCGGTTTCTTCAGACTATTCGTTCGTCGAGTGGGAAGATGAAGGCGCAGTATTTCGGGATACACATGGTGTTGAATTTATTGACTGTCTCGGAGGCTTCGGGATCTACATGCTCGGGCATCGAAACCCAAAGGTCATAGAGGTGGTTCAGGCACAACTTAACCGCTACGCCCTGCACAGTCAGGAACTGGTCGAACCGCTTCGCGGTTATCTTTCGAAACTGGTTGAAATGATCACCCCCGGCGATCTTCAGTATTCCTTCATCTGCAACGGAGGCGCCGAAGCTGTGGAGATGGCTCTTAAACTGGCTCGCCTCGCTTCAGGTAAAACCTGGTTCATCTCAACGGTTAACGCCTTCCACGGCAAATCGATGGGCGCTGTTTCGGCGACCGGTAAAGGGGTTTACCGTAAGCCGTACATACCTCTCATACCCGGTTTTCAGCATGTTGAATACGCTGATGCCGATGCCGTGGAAAAAGCAATTCGCAACCTGATTGCCGTCGGCGAATCTGTTGCCGCTGTGATCGTTGAACCGATACAGGGTGAAGCCGGAATTATAGTTCCCCCCGCCGACTACCTGCCGGCGCTTCGTGAAATCTGTGACCGCTACGGTGTTTACCTGATTACAGATGAAATTCAAACCGGCATGGGGCGCACCGGAACAATGTGGGCGGTTGAGCAGGTTGACGTTGTTCCCGATATCCTGATCATGGGTAAAGCTTTTGGCGGCGGTGTGATGCCAATCACCGGCATCGTAGCACGTCCGCATATGTGGAATAATATGCTTGAAAACCCATGGATTCTTGGCTCTCCAACCTTTGGCGGCAACCCGTTAAGCTGTTCGGCAGCCATTGCAGCGATTAAATATACCGTTGAGTGGGATATACCACGCACGGCTGCCGAAAAAGGCAATTATATCATGGATAAACTGGCAGTTTTAATGAACAAGTACCCGGCAGTACTTAAAGCGGTAAGGGGCAGGGGCCTGCTGATCGGCATGGAGTTCCCCACTGATGAAATAGGGTTTGAATTGGCAAAAGGTCTCTTTGATCAACGCGTGCTGGTTGGCGGAACCCTCAACAATGCCAGGGTTATCCGTATTGAGCCGCCCGCGATTATCAGCATGGAGCAAATTGATATTGTATTAACCTGTCTGGAAAAAACCCTGGCTGAGCTGCAGAAAAAGCACGGCTAAGCATCATTTTACCACCCAAAAAAGGGAGCCTGCCTCAGTTATTGAGCAGGTTCCCTTTCTATTATTATCTGCCGCAACTAATCTGGTGTTACTGATAGACCCTTCATTGATGAGCGTTAATAAATTCGACCGTCTTCTGAAAGATGACTTCTTTATCATAGTCAATGGTCGCCACATGCTGAGAGTTTTCAAGCCAGATTATCTCTTTCTCGCTGGATACAAGCTTTTCATAGTAGAGATCAATATCGCGACTGTCTACAGTGTTATCCTGGCGAGCGCCAAAAATTAAAACCGGCTGCCTGATTGACGGTAAATCGGCACGCACCGCTGCAGTTAATTTGATCAGTTCATGTACTGCCGGGATTGAGTGATAAGCATAGTTGATTTCAACTGCCAGAGGATCATTGGTGGAGCGTGGTCCAGATGCCAGCTGCTTAATGACTCTTTTAAGCAGGGGAACAAATTTAAATTTAAAAGCGCGCAATTCATAAGGGCTGCAGATCGTTATTACACCGGCAATATCGGTGGGATGCAGCGCAGCTAAACGAAGCGATATTACACCGCCCATAGATAAGCCGGCACAGAACACCGTGCTGCAGTGCTCCTTTAGCTGATTTAACGCCTCTTCTGCAGAGGTTACCCAATCCTGATAAGTACAAAGATGCATATCTTCGACCCGGGTAGCATGGCCTTTTAGCCTGACCCCAAGGGCAGTAATTCCTGCCGCCGAGAGATGCTCGCCCATTAACCTCATCACCTGAGGTGTTCCGGAAATGCCATGAATGAGCAGACAACCGGTTTTTCCGGCAGGGAAAAAGAACGGCTCGGCTCCGGCGATAATCTTATCGCTAAATATCTGCTTTGATAGTGTCATCGCGGGTCGTAGAAAGGATTTTTAAGCAGCTGGCCACAATAACAGCACTCAATCTCTTCCTTATCTCTTTCCGGGTATGAACTGTAAAATTTCTTGTGACAGTGCGGACATTCCCACTCAAACAATCTAATCATTCCTTTACTGTTGGTGTGTTCATCATGCCTTAAGCCGCTGCGAATCGTAAATTACACTTATTTAGCAGCCTTTCCAGCGCGGCTCTCTTTTTTCCATAAAGGCGGCTATTCCTTCCTGAAAATCTTCTGTCTGCAATAAAAAACCGAGCGCTTCCTGCTCCAGCGCCAGGCCGGATTTAATATCTACTTCGATACCCTTATTGATCGCTTCTTTTACCTTTTTCAGACCGAGGGGTGGTTTGCCGGCGAGGACTGCTGCAAAATCAGTAACAACCCGATCAAGGCTTTCCTTATTGACCACTTCATCAACCAGGCCGATATTTTTCGCTTCAGTACCGTTAAGAGTCTCACCGCTTAAAATCATGCGCTTCGCACGGGCAACCCCAATGCGGCGCGGCAGACGCTGGGTTCCACCCCATCCAGGCAGCAGGCCGCGGTTGATTTCAGGCAAACCCAGTTCAGAATTATCCGAGGCAAAGATAAAGTCACAGGCCAGGGCTATTTCGCATCCTCCTCCGAGGGCAAACCCGTTAACCATGGCAATGACAGGTTTTTCATAAGCAGCAAGCATCTCTACAATCGGCTCAACCGGTGATGTTTCCGAAAGGTCCCAACCGGCAGAAAAGCAATGCTTTATTTCCTGCTGTCCTTCTTTCTCTCTGATGCGCGGGTTTCCTGTAACGACGAGAACTCTGATGTCATCATCGGTAGCAATCTCTTCCAGCGCTTCCTTCATCTCAAGACCGAGGGTGCTGTTAATGGCATTCAGTCGCTGGGGCCGGTTAAAGGTGATGCGAGCCACGTGATCTCTTTTTTCGACAATAATTGTTTCATAAGACATTCAATCACCTCATTGCATTTATTTTAACCAACAGAATAATTCCACATTTATTCTTAATATCCTGCACAAAAGGCCTTATTTGCCTCTCAGAGCGGAAGTGATTCTGCTTTTCACCGGTTCAGGCACATTTTTTATCTGGAAGTGATCAACTTTTTTGATGACCGAACTGCTTATTTTAACCATTAGAGCTAACTGCTGTACTGTCAGCCCCTGTTTCATTCGCAATTCCTTGACCGTTCTGCTGTTAAAATTCCAGAACAACATCGCTTTCCCCCGTTATTGGTATTCATCCTGAAGATGCCCAAACTGAGTCGGGTCAAAAGGCCTCCAGGCCAACGGCTCGCCTTTGAGAGTCTCCAGATGTGATTCAAAAGTCGGTCGGGCTTGCTGGTAAAAGATTCCAAGGGGTATTTCATCTCCCCACTGACGCGAAAGATCAAGGGCTTTATTCCAGTCATCCCCCACGCCAGTTTCCGCAAAATAGACCCGTTCTTTATACCAGCCATAGGTGTTAACCTTGTTAAATGAAACACAGGGCTGCAAAATATCGATCAGGGCATACCCGGGGAAATTAATCGCCGCTTTCATTGTTTCTTTCAAATGCTCTTTCTCACCACTAAAACAGCGGGCAACAAAACCGGCCCCCAGGACCAGGGCCAGGGCCAGGGGATTGAGCGCTGGAATGACAACCCCGTTAACCTGCACTCCCGTTTTCATTCCCGGATCACTGGTCGGGCTTGCCTGCCCCTTGGTCAGACCATAGACCTGATTGTTGTGAACAAAGTGGGCCAGATCTGGGTTGCGCCGCACAGTATGTAAAAAGTGATTGCCGCCCTCACCATAACTGTCACCATCACCTGATTCGACAATCACTTTAAGGGAGTTGTTGGCAACCCGGGCTCCAATAGCCGCAGGCAGGGCTCGGCCGTGCAGACCGTTAAAACCATTAGCTTTAATGTAGTGGGGCATCTTGGCTGCCTGCCCGATTCCGGAACAGATTAACAACTGATCTGGCATTATTTCCAATTCAGCAAGGGCGGCCGCCAGAGCTTCACGAATTTGAAAGTTGCCACAGCCCGAACACCAGGTGGTTTCTCCGAGCAGATAATCTTCTGCCTTAAACATCTTTTTCAACCTCCCCGACAACCTGATGAGGCAAAAACGGTCTGCCATCATACTTGAGGATAGTACGATCCACGGCAAGGCCTGTTTCTCTGTAAATCAGGGCTGCCAACTGACCGGTTGCATTGTTCTCAACACAGAAGCTGCGCCTGACTACGGGAAGCAGACTTTTCAAACGCCGCTGGGGCAGTGGCCAGAGATCACTAAAGTGCAGCATGGCCGTTTTCAGGCCTGAGGCTGATAGGGCATCGACCGCTTCACGCAGCACACCGTAAGTGGAACCCCAACCGATTAAGAGTTGATCGGGGCGTGGATCACCGTAAAGATCCGGCTCATCCATTTCGTCAGCCAGGGCAACCATCTTTTGCATTCGCTTATCTACCATTAAACGCCTGGTTTCCGCATCTTCGATAATATTTCCTCTTTCATCATGTTCATCGCTATCTACGAGAACTAATTCTCCTGGAATTTGTCCCGGAAGAATACGCGGGGAAATACCATCGGCATTGAACCTGTAGCGCTTGTAGGGTTTCTCAAAATCGCCTTCAACAGCAATAGCCCGATCATAGCTGAGGCGGCTGAAATCAAATGGTTCAACAGATCTATGGGTGTCGGCGAAGTTCTGGTCTGAAAGAAAAATAACCGGTACCTGGTAGCGATCGGCCAGTTCAAATGCTTTGTTAAGGCGATAAAAAGCATCCTCATGAGAGGTAGCGCACAGCACCACTCGCGGAAACTCTCCATGGCCGGCATGCAATACAAAATTGAGATCGCCTTGTTCGCTGCGGGTCGGCAAACCGGTAGCCGGGCCTGGACGCATAGCAACGATAATCACAATTGGAGTCTCAGTCATTCCAGCCAGCGACAATCCCTCTGCCATAAGGGCAAAACCGCCACCGGATGTGCAGGTCAGTGATCTGGCCCCGGCATAAGAAGCGCCAAGAGCCATATTGATGGCCGCAATTTCATCTTCCGCCTGCTCTACAACAATTGGATGGTCTTTGCTTTTTGCCGCGAGGTAGTCCATAACACCTGTTGCCGGTGTCATCGGATAAGCCGACAAAAAACGGCAGCCGCTGGCCAGCGCTGCCATCCCTAATACCTGGTTACCTTCAATAAATAGTTTCCTGCCTTGCCGCTTTTGCGGTGGCAAGGTAAAACAGGTGCTGCAGTAGCGTAATGCGGCTTTTCGGCCGGCATTAAGAGCAGCAATATTTTTAGTGCCGAACCCTGTTTTCGCGGTAAAAGTTTCCTGCAGCAGGGTTTCCATAACCTTGCTGTCCAGTCCGATCAGCACCAACAGCGCGCCAACAGCAACAGTGTTGGCCATTACCTTTCCGCCGGCCTCCACGGCAAGCTTTTGCAGCTCAACAGGTAACCCTCTGCTTTCGTTATCAGGAAGATTAAAATGTTGAGGGTCGTAGATAACCCGCCCGGATGGGGTAAGGTTAGCCTGGTGTAACAGGTAGGTCTCTTCATTAAGCGCGAGCAAAATATCAATTGAAGCGACATTGGTCCAGGGGGTTCCGGCACTGATCCGCAGGCGCGAGAAATTATGGCCGCCCCTGACACGTGACATATAATCCTTGGTGTAGATCAGCTCATACCCTTCCCTGACCAGGGCCTTGCCAAGCAGGTTCATTACTGTATCCATGCCCTGACCGGCAGCTCCTCCGACAAGGATGTTCACTTCCATAGGCGGTGATCAACTCCTTTCGTTCCAGACCGTTACTGAAGAGCATAAACGCACTGCTTTTATCTACTTCCAGCCAACCCAGATCAGCAAAACTATGCCAAGAATGACCAGAACCAAACCACTCAGGTAACTGAGATAATGGGTATACTTATTTAACTTCGGCAGACTTCTGGCCATACCGGTAAAAGTACCCGCCACCAGGAGCGGTATGCCATGCCCTAACCCATAAATAAATAGCAACCCGCTGCCGTAGAAAGGTTCAGCCTGAACTGCAGCGTAGGTTATGATGACCGCTAAAACCGGGGTAGCACAGGGTGAAGCGACAAGGCCGAATAACATACCCATAACCAAAGCGCCGCCCAAACCAGCTTTGCGGACAGGTATTTTCTTCAAACCGGGCAGATTAAAAGTTAGAACACCAAGCAACTGCAGCCCCATTATAATTGCCACCGCTGCCAGGATATAGTACCAAAAAGAACTTATCTGACCAAAAATGCTGCCAAAATAGGCCGCAACAAACCCCATTAAGGCAAAAGTAACAGCCATTCCGGTTACGAAAGAAGCAGACAGTGCGAAACCTCTTGATCGCGAACCTTCACCGTAGCCGCCGATGTAGCTAACCAGCAGGGGAACCATCGATAAAATACAGGGGCTAATGCTGGTTATCAGTCCCCCGAGAAAAACAATAACCAGGGTCAGCAGAGTTCTCTGCCCGACCACCGCCGGAATAGTTTCCGAGAAAAAAAGATCTAAACGGGAAGATTCTTTAACTTCGACGCTTTCACCTACAAGCGGATCAATGCGTGCGATCATTTCTTCAAAACTGAAAACACCAGCTTCTTCGGCAACTACAACTCCATTTTCATCAATAAAGAAAAAAGCCGGGATATAACGAACAGTATACTCTTCCATAAAACTGCCGGTTTGCGGGTCATCAAGGTCTGCGACAATAATCGCCACATCACTGCCATAATGCTGCTTTAGAGCCATGATCACGGGCTCCATCATTACACAGGCGCTTCACCAGCGGGCATAAAATTTTAACACAATCGGTTTGCCATCAGCACGAGCCTGGGTATATCCCATAAATGAATCGTTAGTTGGGGCAAATGCTTCCAGGGAAACCTCAGCTGCAACATCAGTAGCGCTATCCTCTTCGCCTGACCGGGAAAACCAATCCAGGCCAGGCAGAAAAAGCGCACCCAACACGGCTGCCCCGATCACCAGCACAATAATAACCTTAACTTTATTTGACATAATAGTACCTCGCTCCAAACTTGCTTCAGATAAGCTCTTTGATCAAATCGTAGGCAAATAGCGACCAGGCCTGAAAAATGCCGAGACAAAAATTAATTATTGAGCCGGCGGTGATCACTTTTACCCCTGGAGTATAGATCTTACTCGCATCCAAAGTTTCAATCCGCGGTGCTATAAAGCGAACCCATAATATCACGGCGGGAAACGATGCCAACGAGTTTACTATTTTCATCAATAACCGGAAGCCGACTAATCTTTTTTTCAACCATCAGGGTTGCCGCTTTCTCGACTGTTTCATCGGGCTTAATCGAAACCAGATTTTTGCTCATCAACTGGCC
>CAYWDA010000139.1:0-8756 GCA_964456945.1 uncultured Syntrophomonadaceae bacterium | reverse complement strand
CCTGCCGATCTGGCTCTCCTTGAAGCCAAATCCCTTGAATGGGCGGTAATTCGCCCCGGCTTCGAAATGTTTCTCGAACACGCCAACAAGCTTGAACGTCCTGTTTATATTGCCAGCGATGGGTTTGGCTTCTATATCGAACCGATTCTTAAACGGGCCGGGTTGCTTGAACAGATCAGTTTTATCTACCGCAATGAAACTTTCCTTGATGAAAATGGCAACCTTGGAGTACGTAACCCCCATGCTCACAAAGTTTGTCCTGTTTGCGGCAACTGCAAAGCAGCGCACGTTGTCAGGCTGAAAGAAGAAGGCTGTTCGATAATCTATGTTGGTGATGGCAGTAACGATCGTTTCGGAGCATCCTGGGGCGATTTTATCTGTGCCCGTGATATGCTGGCAGAATCCTGCCGCGAAAATGGCTTAGCCTACTCGCATTGGATCGATTTTTACGATATTATTAGGGTGGAGAGTCCTCAAATAGCTGACCGTTCACGCGAATCGCTGTGCTGCCCTATGGGCAGTGGTGTCAAACGGTAATGGATTTATCAACCTGAAAACGGGGGGGTGTGCTGTGAGTTACGAAGAACAACTGGAAACACTGGCTGGTTTGATCAGAACACATAAAAAAGTCTACGCGCTGACCGGGGCGGGCATCAGCACCGATAGCGGAATTCCTGATTTTCGCTCACCGGGCACCGGGTTGTGGGAAAAAATTGATCCCATCGCCGTTTCATCGGTTGATGTTTTGCACAACGATCCGCGCCTTTTTTATGAAGCAGGCTTCAGCCGTTTTGCCTCAATTGCCTCTGCCGAACCGAATCAGGGGCATCATGATCTGGCCCGTATGGAAGAACTAGGCTATCTTAAGGGTCTGGTAACCCAGAATATTGATGGTTTGCATGTTAAGGCCGGCTCACGAAATGTGTGGGAAGTTCACGGCCACCTGCGCACCGGTTACTGCCTTGGCTGTAAGAAAAAATATCCTTTTGAAGAACTGGTTCAGCAGGTGGAATTAAAACGAATTCCACCTGTTTGCCATAATTGCTACAGTATGCTCAGACCGGAAGTTGTGCTTTTTGGTGATCCCATGCCATCATTCTTTTTTGAACTACAGCACACGATTCAAAATGAATGTGATTTTATGCTGGTTGTCGGCAGCAGCCTGGTGGTCTATCCGGTTGCCGATCTGCCCCGCTTAGTCAGGCACCTGGGCATAGTTAACCTGCAGCCGACTGACTATGATCGGAAAGCTGATGTGGTTCTTCATGAAAACAGCAGTAAAGTACTGGGCGATCTGCTGCAACTGCTCGAAGGGGTGAGGTGAATAGAATGCCGCTGAAAAATAAAATAATTACCGTCCTGGCCATTGTTTTTGGAGCTATAGGTATCTACCTGGTTCTTTCGTCCGATCGAATTCAGATGGACCCCTTTAATATTGTCATTTTCCTGCTGGCCGGCGGGGTTATTGTCTACCTCTACCTGCTCTACTTCCGTACCCGCTAGCCAGACTATTATTATTTTACAGTGAACAGCTATCCAACAATGTGAGGTGAGCAGGTGCTGTTGCAGTTTGTTGAAAACCCGAAACTTGATGCCAGGGTTATTGCAGAATTAAGAAGTGCAGTCGGTTGGGATGCCGAACGAAAACGGCTGGAAAAGGTTGTTGGCTGCACATACATGACGGCAGCCTGCTTTGCTGATGATCAACTGGTCGGCTTTGTCGATGTGATGAGCGATGGCTTAGATGATGCGCTTATTCGAGGACTGGTTGTTCACCCGGCCTACCAGCGACGGGGTATTGGCCTGAAGTTATTACAAATGGTTATTAGTCAAACAAAGAAAGATAGTATTAAAACCACTAATGTTCTTTTTGATCCCGGATTAATTGATTTCTACCAAAAAGCCGGGTTCAAGATTATTTGTGGCGGAATTATTGAGAACGAAACAGAAGGGTTTTGATTGTTAATGAAAGTGGCATTTTTTTTAATACCTAAAAGTGAAGTTGTCTGCCTGACCACAAAAACAACAATGCGGCAGGCTATGGAAAGAATGGAGCGTCACAGCCACGCCGCAGTTCCCCTGATTGACGAACAGGGCTGTTATGCCGGAACGATCACAGAGGGAGATCTACTGTGGAAACTAAAAAATAGTCCGGGGCTGGATCTGAACGGCATGGAAAAAATAACCTTAAAAGAGATTGCCACAAATGCCCGTAATAAGCCGGTGCAGATAGATTCACGTATTGTCGACCTCTTGTCATTGGCCAGTGAGCAGAATTTTGTACCTGTTGTTGATGATCAGGGTATTTTTATCGGAATCGTGCGGCGCAGGGAAATTATTGAGTACTGTGCCGAGCTGATCAGGGCAAAAGAAGAAGACCCGAGCAAGAGTTAAAGGAGACGTTTGGATGGAAAAGAACAATTTACACTTGCCGGAAGATCTGTGTGTACCCTTCAAAATTCAAAAGGTCAAGCCTTTTTTAGCAATGGAAATTATGGAAAAGGCTCATTTATTGGAAGCTAAAGGGGCAGATATTATTCACCTGGAAATTGGTGAACCGGGAGGAGATACTCCCGCATCAATTAAAGAAGCCGCGATAGAGGCGCTTCGCAATAACGATACCAGTTATACGCACAGCCTTGGCAAACCTGAATTGCGCGAAGCTGTAGCCATTTACTACAAAAAAACCTACGGGGTTGCTATAAACCCCGGGCAGGTTATCGTAACATCAGGTTCCTCTCCAGCTATGCTGCTTGCCTTTTCTGCCCTTTTAGATCACGGTGATCAGCTAATCATGCCTGATCCCTACTATGCCTGTTACCCTAACTTTGTGAACTATATCGGGGCAGAACCACTTTTGGTTCCGGTGCGTGAAGAAGAAGGGTTCAGGATGCAGCCTGCAGATGTGCGCAGTGCTCTTAATCCAAAAGTGAAGGGTATTCTTATTAATTCGCCGGCTAACCCGACCGGAGCTGTTTTAGGTGAAAAGGAATTGCGGGGCTTTGCCGCGCTGGAACCGTATATAATATCCGATGAAATATACCATGGTCTGAACTATAGCGGTCGTGATCACTCAATTCTCGAGTATACCGATCGCGCCCTGGTGATCAACGGTTTTTCCAAGCGTAATATTATGACCGGCTGGCGTCTTGGCTACCTGATCGCCCCGGAATGCCTGGTTCGCGATATCCAAAAGTTGCAGCAAAATCTTTTTATCTGTGCCTGCTCGTTTATCCAGGCTGCCGGTCTAGCGGCGTTGCAGGAGAGCCCTGAACTTCTTGAAGAGCGTTTCAGCGAATACAACGAGCGACGCCTTTACCTCTATGCAGCTCTGCAAAAAATAGGCATAGCGCCGGCCAGGTTGCCTGATGGCGCTTTTTATATGCTGGCTAACGTTAAGAGTTATACCAGTGACTCGTATGCCTTTGCCCTGCAGATTCTCGAAGAAGCTGGTGTGGCGGTCACCCCCGGAATTGATTTCGGTGCGGGTGCAGAGGGTTACATCAGAATCTCCTATGCCTACCCGATGAATGAATTGAAAGAAGGCCTGCGCCGCCTCGAGAAGTTTTTCGCCGGCCTTTAAGAGAAAGGGACCCTGCAGGCAGATGAAATACCAGAGAGTAGTGCTTATTGCTAATGGTGATTTGAAAGAAATTGCCTTCTACCGGGGTATTCTTGAAGATACTGACTACATCATCTGTGTGAACGGTGGCAGCATTCATGCCCTGGCCCTGGGGGTTAAGCCGCACCTGGTGATTGGCGATCTCGATTCTCTTCCTGCTGAGAGCAGGGAGAAGATCCTCAAACTAAAACCAACCCTGATTGAGCATCCTCCGGAAAAAAATAAATCAGATTTGGAACTGGCTCTCGATCATGCCGTGTCGATGCAGCCGGCTGAGATAGTAATCCTCGGCGCCCTTGGCGGAGCAAGAAGTGATCACGCCTTTATTAACCTGTTATTGCTGCAGATTCCGTTCAGAAGCGCTATTCCGGCGCGGATCATTGACGAGCGCCAGGAAATATTGCTGGCAGGCAAAAAAACTGTCGTTAAGGGTAAACCGGGAGATCTGCTTTCGCTTTTTGCCCTCACCGATCAGGTTAGCGGCATTACAACCGTTAATTTAAAATACCCCCTTTTAAATGAAACCCTTCATTTTGCCTCAACCCGTGGCCTGAGCAACGAACTTCTTACCTCCAGCGCAGAGATCAACATCGGTTCAGGACTACTGCTGGTTATCAAAACAACTGTTAATGAAGCGTAATTGCCGGTTCAGTCTCCCAGTGCTGAGATCATAGCCCGCTTATATTCAGCGAAAACGCTACTGACCAGGACAGTTTTAGAGCGAGGCCGGGGCAGATTGATACTCAGTTCCCTGACGATCCGTCCGGGGCGCTCCGAAATGACGTAAATTCGGTCAGAAAGGTAGATTGCTTCGTCAATACTGTGGGTGACAAAGAGTACTGACCGTCTGAAGCGCTCCCAGACCCCGAGCAGCCAATCCTGCAGGTTTTCGCGGGTCAGGGCATCAAGCGAGGCGAATGGTTCATCCAGAAGCATCAGGTCGCTCTCTATCAGGATAGTGCGCAGCATCGCCGCTCGCTGCCGCATACCGCCTGAAAGCTGGTGGGGGTAGTAATCCGAAAAACCCTGCAGTCCAAAAACCGGCAGCATTTGTTCTACCCGGGTGTAAGCTTCTTTTTTCGAATGGCCGGCAGCGAGCAGGGGTAAAGCGGCATTCTGTTTAAGTGTTTTCCAGTCGAAAAGCAGATCACGCTGCGGCATATAACCGACCAGCCGTGGCTGACTGGTCAGGTCTAAGCCGTCAATCAGCACCTGACCCGCTTCAGGCTCGAGCAGACCGGCGGCAATTCTTAGAATTGTGCTTTTACCGGAACCGCTCGGCCCGAGCACCGAGACAAATTCCCCCGCCTTAACATTCAGCGAGATGTCATCAAGCACCGGCAGTTTCTGCTGCCGGTAATAGTAGGTTGAGCTTATATTTTGCAACTTTAGCCTGTCGATAGTAATCACCTTAAAAACCGGTTAGTAAAGGCTTTTTCCATATCAGGCAGTTGATCAACCAGGCCGTAATCGTAGAGCCAGAGGCTGTATGCTTCCCAGGTTTCCTTCTGCTGCAGCCCCCAGGTTTCGGCATCACCCTGGTATTTATCGGCCAGCCATTCCTGGCTCAAATTAACCAGTTCAGCATCCAGTTCCGGAGCATGGGCAACCAGAATGGCGGCTGCTGCAGCCGGGTTGTCAATAGCCAGTTTGTAGCCTTTTGCTGTTGCACGCATGAAGCGTTCAACCAGATCGGGGTTTTCAGCAATCAGTTTTTCGCCGGTGATGATCACCGGTGTGTAATAATCAAGTGCCGCATCAATCTGGCCTAACTCGATAAAGTTTAAATCCATCCCTTTTAATTCAGCTTCTATGCCTGCCCAGCCGTAATAAATCCAGGCGAAATCAGCTTCCTGCTGAATAACGATCAGTGAATCAACTTCGCCGGTGGTGATCATGTCAACCGTCGCAAAATCGGCAGCGTAGCGGTCCATCAAGGTTTTGATCATTGCTTCTTCGACCGGTGAACCCCAGCCGCCATAACTTTTCCCTTCAAAGTCGGCCGGCGTTTCGATTGCTTTTTCTTTGAGCGAAGCAAAACCCGAAGTGTTGTGCTGGATAACTGCGGCAACCGATACAACCGGTATTTCACTAATCCGGGCATAGGTAACCTCTTCCTGGTAGCTGAAACCGAATTGGGCCTGGCCGGCAGCGACCATGGGCACCACACTGCCTGGAGCCTGTATTACCTCAACTTCCAGGCCCTCGTCAAGATAGTATTGTTGATCGATTGCGGCATATATGCCGCTGTAGTTAGTGTTCGGAGTCCAGTCAAGAAGCACGGTTATCTTATCGGGTGTGCTGCTTTGATCTGTTGAACATCCCGCACAGAACAGCGCTGCTGTAAGTAGTATTATTAAGATTTTTTTCATCTTCATTCAGCCTCCATTTGATGCTCTTGATTTCTTTGCCAGGGCATGGCCAGCCAGGCGCCGAGTTCAACCAGTTTGAAAAGAGCCAGGCTTAGAACTACCACCACGATGATTGAGGCAAAGAGACTGGTGGTGCGAAACGAGTGCATAGATCGCAGCATAAAGAGGCCAAGCCCGGCTCGCGCCGCGAGCCATTCGCCGATGATCGCCCCGAGTACACTATAGGTAACTGCGATTTTCAAGCCTGAGAAAAAATACGGTAAAGTTGATGGCAGCTGAACAGAACGCATGATCATTAACTGATCAGCTTTCATAACCTGCATCAGTTCAAGCGCATCCGCATCGACCTGATTGAAACCTTCGACCAGGTTTACCGCAAGTGGAAAGAAGCAGACCAGGGTAACGATAAAGACCTTGGGCAGCAGACCGGCTCCGAACCAGATCAGCAGCAGGGGCGCCAGGGCAAAGATGGGAACAGACTGCGATATAATCAGCAGCGGATAAAGGGCCCCCTTCAGCAGTTTCCAGCGGTCCATGGCCACTGCGATTGTCAGGGCGGCAATAATAGCCAATACCAGACCACCGCCTACTGCACTCATTGTAACAGCAGTGTGTTCCAGTAGCAGGAACCGGTTTTCGATCAGGGCAACGATAATTGATGACGGGGCAGGCAGGATAAATTCCGGAATCTGCGCTACTCGGCAAATTAATTCCCATATTGAGACGATGGTAGCCAGTAAAGCAATCGCCGGCAGGTTGCCCTTTATATTGATCTTATATTTCACGCGCAATCACTCCTCCGGCCCAAAATATAAAGCTGTCGCCAACGTCGGCGACAGCTTTTAAGCTCTCAGAAAAAAGTCCCTCCGCTGGCATTACCCAGATCAGGTTAAAGGGTCAGAACAGCTACAGTTCTTTCTCAGCCGGGTTACCCCAGCTCCCCTCGTCCATATGCTCCTTGTTTAAGCCTACCATTAAATCTTGCCTTTTTCAATAGCCCGGCTAATGTTATAATAGCAGCAACCGAGGTCACTATTTATGTTTTCTCGCAATTACTAAAATTTTATTTTGTGGCCAGACTTTGCCGGAGGTAATGCCCCAGTGAAAAAAAAAGTGTCAATTGTAAGGTATGAGGAAGCGCGCAATTCGGTTAAAAAAGCTGTTCTAGACTGTGGCGGGTTGGATCACCTTCCACCGCAGGCCCGCGTATTCATCAAGCCGAATATTGTCTTTTGGACAAAGGCCTGCTCATTCCCCAAGTGGGGTGTGATTACCACCTCCAGGGTGATTGAAGATACTGTAGTCTTATTAAAGGAATACGGTATTGAAGATATCACCATCGGTGAAGGCATTGTGGTTGACCGGCATGACACTGAAACTCCGGCCCATGCTTTCCTGACTTTAGGTTATGAAACCCTGCGGCAGCGCTACGGGGTTAAATACCTGAATATAATGGAGCGACCATTCAGGAAGGTTGACCTTGGTGATGGGATCAGCCTAAAATTTAATGAAGATATTCTGGACAGCGATTTTTTGGTTGATATCCCGGTGATGAAAGCGCATAACCAAACGGTGGTCAGCCTGGGCATCAAAAACCTGAAAGGGGTTATAGATATCCCTTCCCGCAAAAAATGCCATAGTGCCAACCCTGTGAAAGATCTGCATTTTCATGTGGCCAGGCTGGCCGGTCCGATGCCGCCGACGCTGACCATAATTGATGGCATTTACAGCCTTGAGCGCGGGCCCGGTTTTGACGGGCGAATGCGGCGCAGCAACCTCTTGCTGGCTTCTGCCGATCTGCTTTCTGCTGACCTGGTTGGCGCCAAGGTCCTCGGTCACGAACCTGCTGCGGTGCCCCATCTGGTTTACGCAGCTGAAAGGGCCGGACGACCAGTTGATCTGTCAGACATTGAAGTTGTGGGCGAGAAAATTGAAGATGTAGCCGTATATCACGAATATGATTTTGAATATAGCGTGGGTGAAGGCGGCGAAATGCCCGCAGCGCTTGCCAAACAGGGTTTGGAAGGACTCTACTATCGTAAGTTTGACCAGACTATGTGCACCTACTGTTCGGCTTTAAACGGCCTGATTCTTACGGCTATCCGCCAGGCCTGGCAGGGTGAACCCTGGGACAAAGTTGAAGTGCTAACCGGCAAAGCGATGGAACCTTCTCCTGGCATGCAGGCCACCCTTTTAATCGGGCAATGTATGTATAAAAAAAATAAGGATCACCCCGCTATCCAGAAAATGTTTGCGGCCAGGGGCTGCCCGCCTGACCCACAGGAGATTGTCAAAGCCTTAAACGGAGCTGGTATTGCCGCCGACTCGGCTCTCTTTGAGCAGATAGAGAACTTGCCGGGCTTTTTTATGAGCCGCTACGCAGACAACCCTGAATTTGATGAATCATTCTTTACCGTTGCTTAAAATTCCCAAAAATTTTAAGGAGGTGCTTTCTTGGCCCGCACACTGAACTTTGCCCACCGCGGCGCAAATGTTATGGCTCCGGAAAACACGATGGCTGCTTTTCAAAAAGCCATGGAACTTGGCGCCGATGGCTTTGAGTTTGATGTTCAACTCAGCAAAGATGGCGTTCCGGTGGTTATTCACGATGAGGAACTTAAACGCACCACGAATGGCAGTGGACTGGTTAAAGATTTAACCCTCGCCGAGCTGCAAGCTCTCGATGCCGGCAGCTGGTTCTCCGCTGAGTTCGCCGACACAAAAATCCCCACCCTCGACCAGGTGCTTGATCACTTTGCGGA
>CAYWDA010000138.1:0-3168 GCA_964456945.1 uncultured Syntrophomonadaceae bacterium | reverse complement strand
GAGGCGGCTTACGCAAAATTTGTGGTTGAGGAGGAGGAGAAGTAGCCAATGGGTGGCAAACATTACCTTCCCCTTACCGATGAAGATCGGCGTGAGATGCTCGCTGCTATCGGCGTTAAATCTGTCGAAGAACTTTTTAGCGATATTCCGGCAGAGGTCCGCCTGAAAGGTGATTTAAATCTGCCGCCGGCTTTAGCGGAGTCGGAAGTGCTGACTCACCTGACTGAGTTGGCCTCTAATAATAAGCACTTCCATAATTGTGTATCCTTTATGGGGGCGGGAGTCTATGATCATTTCATTCCTTCCGTAATCAAGCATGTAACAGGGCGCAGTGAATTCTACACCTCATATACCCCTTATCAGCCCGAGGTAAGCCAGGGAGTGCTGCAGGCGATCTTTGAGTATCAGACCATGATCTGCCAGTTAACTGGCATGGATGTGGCTAATGCTTCAATGTATGATGGCGGCACCGCCGTTGCTGAAGGGGCAATTATGGGCTGCGGGGCAACTCGCCGCTCTAAAGCGCTTGTTTCACGTTCGGTCAGCCCGTTTTACCGCGAGGTGCTGCGTAACTATTTTAACAGCCGCGGCCTGGATCTCGAAGAGATTCCCATAATTGATGGTTGCACCGACCGTGACAGCCTCGCAAAAATGCTTGGCGATGATATTGCTACCGTTGTTCTTCAGCAGCCGAATTTCTTCGGCATGGTCGAGAATATGAGCGGTATTGCCGACATGGTTCACGAACATAAGGCTGTCCTGGTTGTATCTGTTGATCCGCTCTCCCTGCCCCTGCTGCAAACCCCTGCTGAATACGGTGCGGATATTGTGGTAGGTGAAGGCCAGGGCCTCGGGGTGCCTGCCTCTTTCGGCGGCCCTCTGCTGGGGATCATGGCGGCGCGTGAAAAGTTTGTGCGCCAGGTGCCGGGACGTATTGCCGGTGAGACAGTAGACAGCGAAGGAAATCGCGGCTTTGTGCTGACCCTGCAAACCAGGGAACAGCATATCAGGCGTGAAAAGGCGGCCTCCAACATCTGCTCTAACGAAGCCCTGGTTGCTCTTGGCGCGTCGGTCTACCTGGCGGCTATGGGTCCAAAGGGTATGCGTGAAGTTGCCGAACAGTGCCTGCAAAAAGCGGCCTATGCCCGTGAAAAGATTACCGCGCTTAACGGTTACAGTTTAGCCTTTCCTGGTATCAATTTTAAGGAGTTTGCCCTTACTGTTCCCGGTGACCCGGCTGAGCTGAACAAGAAACTGCTTGAAAAGAACATTTTAGGCGGAGTCGATCTTGCGCCATTTTATCCTGAGCTGAAAAACACCATGCTTTTTGCCGTAACTGAGAAACGGACCCGTGAAGAGATCGATACCCTGGTCCGGGAACTGGAGGGATGGAAATGAGAAAATCTAAAGCCCTAATTTTTGAAATGAGCCGGTCGGGGCGCCAGGGATATTCTCTGCCTCCCTGTGACGTTCCCGAAAAACCGATCGAACAGATTTTGCCGCTGTCGCTGCAGCGCAGTGAGCCGTTACCATTGCCTGAGCTAACCGAGAATGAAATTGTGCGCCACTATACCGAGCTTTCGACACGCAACTTCGGCGTTGATACGGGCTTTTACCCACTCGGTTCGTGCACCATGAAGTATAACCCGAAGATCAACGAAGATGCTGCTGTTATACCCGGGTTTGCCTACATGCACCCCTGTCAGTCGGAAGAAACGACCCAGGGAGCGCTTGAACTGCTCTATAATATGGAGCAGGGCCTAAAGGAACTGACGGCTATGGATCGCTTTACCCTGCAGCCGGCGGCCGGCGCACACGGCGAACTGACCGGCCTGATGATCATTCAGGCTTACCATCGTCAGCGTGGCGATCATAAGCGCAACAAGGTATTGATTCCCCTTTCGGCGCATGGCACCAACCCGGCAACTGTTAGTATGGCCGGTTACGATGTTGTGCAGATTCCCTGTGACGAGCGCGGTCTGGTCGATCTGGAAGCGCTTAAAGCGGTTGTTGATGATACTACAGCAGCCCTGATGCTCACTAATCCAAGCACCCTCGGCCTCTTCGAAGAAGAGATCATCGCCATGGCTAAAGCTGTACATAAGGTGGGGGGCCTGCTCTATTATGATGGGGCGAATATGAACGCGATCATGGGTTACACCCGACCCGGCGACATGGGCTTCGACGTTGTTCATTTAAACATTCACAAGACGCTGGCCACTCCGCACGGTGGTGGTGGCCCCGGTGGCGGTCCGGTCGGGGTGAAAGAGAGATTAGTCCCCTTTCTGCCTGTTCCCCTTGTTGAAAAAGAAGTTGATCGCTACATGTTCAACTACGATCTGCCGCAGAGCATCGGTAAGGTTCACTCTTTCTATGGTAACTTTGGCGTTGCGGTTAAAGCTTACACTTATATGTGCATGATGGGGGCAGAAGGTTTAAAACAGGCTTCTTCCGATGCCGTGCTTAATGCCAATTACCTGATGAGCCAGTTGAAGAAAACCTATAACCTGCCCTATGACCGTTTCTGCAAGCATGAATTTGTGCTGTCAGCCAGACCGGAAAAGAAAAAGGGCGCAGGCGCAGGTGATATTGCCAAGGCTCTGCTTGATCGCGGTTTTCATCCACCGACTGTCTACTTCCCCCTGATTGTCGAAGAGGCGATGATGATCGAGCCGACCGAAACCGAGGCAAAAGAGACTCTTGATGCATTTATCGGCACAATGGAGGATATTGCGAAGGATATCGACATTGATGCAGAAAAAGTGGCTCACGGGCCATATAATACCGTGGTTGGCCGCCTCGATGAAGTGCGCGCCGCCCGCAGCCCGGTTTTGCGTTGGCAAAAAGAAAGCAACTGAGCATAGATTACCTTTATATTTTATAACTATGCAGGGGAAACAGGAAAAGGCAATACCCTTTCCCGCTTCCCCTGCTTCATGCTTAAAGATATAATTGGAGCATAGTTCAACAGCTATACTTGTCTGCACTGCGAGTAGAGAAAGTTATTGCGAACTGAGTTTGTCTTGTTGGGGGGTAGAATAGTGCCAAAAGAGATCGCTTTGGAAATATTATTAGGGCAGGCCTGGAAAACGAGACAGGCATTTTTCCCGGATCGGATAGAGTTTACCGCCCCGAACCGCACCCTTTCCGTCAGTGTGACCGGGGGCA
>CAYWDA010000137.1:0-8106 GCA_964456945.1 uncultured Syntrophomonadaceae bacterium | reverse complement strand
TGAAATAATAGCGCCTGATACAGACAATTGTATATCAAATGCCCAAGATTACAAATTCTCTGTTTATAGTTCGTATCCTTCTTTTTTATATATTTTTTTTAGGGTTTTCATTTTCTTTTAACGGTTATGGTTTTTATGTTAAATTTGTCTATAGTTTTATTTGCACCATCTATTCGGCAATTTGATCCTGACCGCGTTCATTGTTTTGCATAAAAAACCATTACACATAGAAGGAATAATCAATCTAAAAGAGAATAGTAGAAGGAGTATTTTGTCAATTTGATAATGATTCTTATTTTGCAGCGCCATAAAACGCAGGTGCTTTAAGTTAAGCGCACCTGGCATGGTTAAAATCTTTCACTTGTCAGTTTAAGCAGGAAGTGAACAATTATCGACATGAACAGTGAAAAATGCCACCCAATGATCGAAAACCTGCCCGATGCCTTTGCTCGCCACCAGGTCGTACTTGGCGATCACGGCACCCCCGTTGATTTTATATTTCTTGATTTAAACAGCGCCTTTGAAGAGATGGTCGGACAAAAGCGGGAAGTGCTAATAGGCAAAAGGCTTTCTGAAGCACACCCACGGGTAATGGAATTGGCATATGGCTGGATCGGTGATTTCAGTAGGCTTAGCAAAGACTTCGATTCAGAGAGCTTTGAATATTACAGCAAACCTTTGAACCGCTGGTATGAACTTAGCCTTTTAGGCGATGAGCCCGGCTGCTTTGGCATCTACTACCGCGACATCAACCGCTATAAAGATCAGATTTCAAAAATAAAGCGCAGTAATAAAAGCCTTAATTACCTGGCCAACAATATTCCCGATGTTGTGGCCCGCTTTGATACCACACTCAGGCATATCTATGTCAACCAGACTGCCAGTCAAGTGTTGGGCTTACCCGGCGATACCTTTATCGGTCACAGTTTTTTGGATCTCTGTGGTTTCAGTATACCAAAAGAGTTGGCTGGCCAACTTATGACCATGCATAACTCTCTAGAAAAATGCCTGTTAAGCGGTGAAGAGCAGCATTTTGTTGATTGCTTTACACTGCCCGATGGTGAAAAACACCTCTTAACCCGCGTTGTTCCTGAAAAAGAACCGGGCGGTAAAATCGCTTCTCTTTTGGCCATCACAACAGACATTACCGAAATCAGAAACGAAGAAAAGCGAAACTTGGCCATCTCAGAAATGATTTTTGGCCTCAGTAAAATGAGTGACGTTAGTGAGGCTCTTCAGCTATGCCTCGATACTGCCCTCTTAATCACTGACTTTGACAGCGGGGGAATCTACCTGTCAGATGATCAGAGCGGTGCTCTGAAATTAGCTTTGCACTGCGGGCTTTCCGACGCTTTTATTGAAAGCGTTTCCCTCATCGGTCCGGAAAGCACGAACATGAATCTAATTATGTCTGGGCAGCCGCTCTACAAAGAATACAGCAAGGTGGGTGTTCCCCTTGACCCAGTCCGGCAGGGTGAAGGGTTAGAGGCTATCGCGATTGTGCCGGTTGTTTATTCGCAGAAAATCATAGCCTGTTTTAATGTTGCTTCCCATAGTAGAAGCACAATACCCGAGTCTGACAAAACAACCATGGAAACAATCGCCTCCCAGGTGAGCGGTTTTATTGCCCGCCTGCTGGCAGAAGAGGCTTTGCGAGAAAGTGAGACGCAGTTCCGTCAGATTACCGAAAATATGATCGATGTTGTCTGGCTTCGCTCGGCAGACAACGCAAAAATGATATACATCAGCCCCTCCTATGAGCAGATCTGGGGCCGCACCTGTCAGAGCCTTTATGACAACCCGCAATCATTTATGGATACTGTTTATGCCGATGACCTGGAAATAGTGAAGGCCGAGTTTGGCCGCTACCTTAAATCTGAACTCTTTGACCTTGAATACCGCATAAAAAGACCTGATGACAAGCTGCGCTGGGTTCGGGCGCGGTCTTATCCCGTTCGCAACAGCAGCGGCGCTATTATCCGTCATGCCGGTATAGCCGTTGATATCACCGAACGTAAAAAAGCCGAGGAAGAGCTTCTCTTCATGAGCCGCCACGACCAGTTGACCCTGCTTTACAACCGCTTCCACTTTGAACAGCTGATCAGCGAACCGCTTAAGGCAGATAACCTGCCCCTGTGCATTGTCATGGCCGACCTAAACGGCCTTAAGCTGGTCAACGATTCATACGGTACTTACCTAGGCGATGAAATGCTGAAGAAAGCGGCCCTCATCCTCAGGCAGGCCTGCCGCGATGAAGATATCATCGCTCGCTGGGGCGGGGACGAGTTTGCGGTCCTCATGCTCAAGTCAACTGCAAAAGAAGCAGATGCCCTGATCAAAAAGATTACCAGAAGCTGCAAGGGGCAGTTGATCGAAGATATACCCCTCTCCATGGCCATGGGGTTGGCCTGTATAGCGAAACCAGCAGGTGATCTCTACCTTACCCTGCGCGAAGCGGAAAACAACCTGGTCCGGCAAAAACTGACCGAGGCGCGCAGCGCCAAGCATGCAGTGCTGCAAACCCTGCTTAAAACCCTGGCTGCAAAGAGCTATGAAACCGAGGCTCATACCCGGCGGATGCAGAAAGTGGCCCAGGCAATCGGTGAAAAAAATAACCTTCCTGAAGGGGAGTTAAGCCGCCTGAACCTGCTGATTAACCTGCACGATATCGGCAAGATCAATATTGCTGAAGCAATTCTCACCAAGCAGGAAGCCTTAAGCGATGAGGAATGGCAGAGCATCAAGACCCACCCAGAGATCGGTTATCGCATCGCCAGGGCTACCGATGAGTTCGCCCATGTGGCCGAAGATATTCTGGCCCACCACGAACGCTGGAATGGCAGTGGTTACCCGCGGGGCTTAAAGGGTGAAGAGATTCCTCTTCTTTCGAGAATCACGGCTATTGCCGATGCTTTTGAGGTAATGAGCAACGGCAGGCCCTATAAAGAAAAGATGAGCAAAACTGAGATCAGGGCCGAGTTCGAAAATTGTAAAGGCAGGCACTTTGACCCCGTGCTGACAGAACTCTTCCTCACAATACTTGAGGGTGAAGAGGAAACGGTTGGTTCGTAACGTAGATATAACAGGTGCTGTAGTATTATATTTATGTTATTTAGCCCCTGCCGACCATTATTGGTAGGGTCTTAATATATAGGTTTACTGGATTGGAGATGTAGCCTTGAGCGAACAGACAAACTACAACCAGGCCATTGAAACCCTGCCCAACGCTTACGCCAGGCACCGGGTGGTTTTTGACAAACAGGGCTTACCGGTAGATTACATCTTTCTGCAGGTTAATTCCGCTTTTGAGAAGATGACCGAGCTTAAACGGGAAAATATCCTCGGCCGCAGGGTAACCGAGGTGCTGCCCGGTATCGAGAAGAGCGAGTTCGACTGGATCGGTATATACGGAAAAGTAGCCCAGGGTGGCGGCAGCCTCAATTTCGAGCAGTATTTCGAACCGCTTGACCGCTGGTACGATGTGCAGGCCTATAGCGATGAAGCAGGCTATTTTACCACAGTGTTTAATGAAATCACCTCAAGAAAAAACGAAGCTGCTTCAATTCGCGAACTGCTGAAGCTAACCGAAAAGCTGATCGGCTCTGATTTAGCCACTATAGAGTACCATGAACCAGCTGAGATCCTGCTGAAGTTATCAGGTGCAAAATTTGCTGCGATCAACACCTACGAAGAAGACGGCACCAAAACGGTAACCCGGGCTATCACCGGTATGCCTAAGTTTATTGAGAAAGCCTCCAAAGTGCTTGGCTTTAAAATAACCGGCCAAAGCTGGGATATAATTCCTGAGCGGATGCGCACAATAGAAGGCGGCAAGCTGACCCGTTTTAGCAGTATGTATGAAACAGCAATGGGCGCTTTAAGTGAAACAACCGCCAATATGATCCAAAAACTGGCCGGGATAGGCGATATATATGTAATCGAACTGGCCTACAGCGGGCGGCAAACCCTGGGCGATATTATCTTTTTCATGCCCCGGGGAACAGAGATCCAGAACCGCGAAGCAATTGAGCTATATGCCGGGCAACTTGCCTCGCTACTCAGCAGGCTTAAAACAGAAGAGGCTTTAACCATTGCTAATAAAAACATGACTACAGTTCTTGAAAATAGCATTTTTGGCGTGGTGATCATTGACAAAAATCGTACCATCCGCTGGGTTAACCCGGTGGTCTGTAAACTGGCCGGGGTAGAAAGCCCTGAAGAGCTAATTGGCCGCCAATGCGGCGACTACCTTTGCCCGGCCGAACAGCATGAATGCCCAATTCTGGATAAGGGTCAGAAACTTGATAATTCCGAACGCATCCTGCGCCGCAATGATGGGCAAACTATCCCCATCTTAAAGTCGGTTACAGAAATTATGCTGGAAGGCGAAGAAGTTTTACTGGAAACGTTTATTGATATCACCGACCGCAAACAGGCCGAAGAAAAGCTTCGTGATAGCGAACTTAAATACCGATCGCTTACCGACAACCTGCCCGGTATTGCCTACCGCTGCCTGTATGATAAAGATTGGACCATGCTTTATATGAGCACCGCAATCGACAGCATTACCGGCTATCCTTCCGAGGAATTTATCAACAACAGCGTCAGAAGCTACGAAAGTGTCATTCACCGTGAAGATAGCGAAATGGTAGCTCGTGAAATTGAGGCAGCCATTAAGGCGCAAAACCCTTGGGATCTGGAGTATAGGGTTTTGCACCGGAATGGAACCGTGTGCTGGGTACGTGAAAATGGACAGGCCATAACGAACGAGCAAGGGTCTGTCGATTACCTGGATGGTTTAATCCTTGATATCAGTGATCGTAAAAAAACTGAAGAAACCCTGGCCGGACGCCTGGCCTTTGAAGAAATGCTTGCAAGAATATCTACTAACTTTGTTAACCTGCCCCCCGAACAAATTGATGAAGGCATAAACTATGCCCTGAAAAGCGTTGGTGAATATTTTGAAGTTGACCGCAGTTACCTCTACCGTTTCAGCGAAGACGGAGAAACCTACAGCGTTACCCA
This sequence comes from uncultured Syntrophomonadaceae bacterium, assembly GCA_964456945.1. Lineage (GTDB taxonomy): Bacteria > Bacillota > Dethiobacteria > DTU022 > DTU022 > CAYWDA01. Next base: position 3,081 of record CAYWDA010000137.1, on the reverse strand, counting down.
CATCTGGTGCAGAGATGGTGTTGAAGGATATTTTGAAAAAGATCAGAACGTTCCGGTAGAGCTGACCCCCTGGTGGGTAGGTGAACTAAAAAGCGGCCGCCTCGTGAATATCGAAAATGTGGCCAAGATGGGCGATGAAGCAACCCTCGACCGGGCCGATTTTCTTTCCGAAGAGATAAAATCGATCTTTACTATGCCCCTGACCATGAAAGGTGAGGTGTTCGGCTGCTTTGGGTTTGACACAGTTAATGAGCAGCGCACCTGGACCGCTGAACAGATCGACCTGCTGCAGATACTAGCCGAACTGATCACCGGGGCCATTGCCAGGCATGATGCCGAACGTCAGATTCACCTGTTAAGTTTTAACGACCAGTTGACCGGTTTATACAACCGGCGCTACTTCGAACATGAATTGGAAAGGCTCGACAATTCGCGCGAGCACCCTATCGCCGTTATCTCGGCCGATTTAGACGGCCTGAAGCTGATCAACGACACCATCGGTCACAGTGAGGGCGACCGCTACCTGCGGGCCGGCGCAGAAGTGCTAAAATGCGCCCTGCGTACTTCTGATATTTTAGCCCGGGTTGGCGGCGACGAGTTTGCCCTGCTTTTGCCTCGCACCGACAAGGTAGCAACCGAACTGCTGATCAACCGAATCCGCCGCAAGATCGATGAATGCAACACTAAGCAGCAAGGGTTGCCTTTAAGCATCTCGCTTGGCCTGGCAGTCAGCGAAAGCGCTGACTACCCCTTAGAAGAGACTTTCAGGATGGCTGACAACAACATGTATACGGACAAACTGCAGCAGGGTAAAAAAGCCCGTGCTGAAATTGTTTCCTCCCTTTTGGCCTCGCTCTTTAAACGCGGCAACCTGGCCGAAGGTGAGCGCGACCAGGTGCAGGAACTGGCCATTCGTTTAGGGCAGGCCCTGAAATTGCCTGAATACCACTTGGCCAGGCTAGCCCTGTTTACGCAGGTTTACGACCTGGGTAAAGTTGGCCTGCCCGATAGCATTATTCATAGCGGTATGCAAAACAATGCCGGCAACCTGACCGATGCCGAACGCGAAGCGCTGCACCGCCACCCCGAAAGCGGTTACCGCATTGCCTCATCTTCTCCAGAATTGGCTGATATAGCAGAACTAATTTTAAAACATCACGAAAATTACGACGGCAGCGGTTACCCCCTGGGGCTAAAGAACGATGCCATCCCGGTTGAGTGCCGTATCCTCTCCATTGCAGTTGCCTACAGCGCCATGACCAACCCGCGGCCTTATGCTAAAACCTTAACCCATGAAGAAGCTCTGGCCGAATTAAACCGCTGCGCCGGCAGCCAGTTCGACCCTCAGTTTGTTGAAACTTTTGTCGATATTATTGAAGCAATAAAATAGAAAAGCAGTACACACTAGGGACGGTTGTGTGCCTGTTTTCGACTAACAAATTAACACAAAAGAACCGTCCCTAGTGTGTACTAGTGTGTACAAGACCTGACATCATGGTCAGCATTGACGATAGTATATACTAAAGTATATACTATCGTTGAGGTGATCAAAAATGGAAACTGCAAAATTATTTGTTAATGGTCAAAGCCAGGCTGTCCGACTACCAAAAGAATTCCGTTTTACCGGTACCGAAGTATATATTCAAAAAGTGGGCAATACTGTTATGTTGTTTCCAAAAGAACGGGTTTGGGAAACATTTCTCAACGGCCTTAACAGTTTTACCGAAGATTTTTTTGAAGACGAACGCAATCAGGGTGTTCAAGCGCCGCGAAATGCGTTATGAAATACATGCTGGATACTAATATTTGTGTCTATTTGATAAAGAGAAAACCGGAAAATGTGCTCGAAAAACTCCATGCGAAAATGGTTGACGGTGTTGCCATTTCTGCGATTACCCTTGCCGAACTCATGCATGGTGTAGAAGCAAGCGCATACCCGGAAGAAAACACTCTCGCACTAAATCAATTTCTATCAATTGTGGGCATCTTGCCATTTGATGATGAAGCGGCAGTAGAATACGGAAAAATCTGTGCAACGTTACGACGACGAGGAACTCCAATAGGAGCCATGGACATGCTGATTGCAGCACATGCGAGGGCTAAAGGACTTATCATCGTCACGAATAATGTGCGAGAATTTGAGCGAATTGAGGACCTTGAACTCGAAAACTGGGTATCAGAATAAACCTAAAATAACGGGTACCGGAAAAACAGCAAAAAGTGTATACGAAACTAAGCCAAACCTTCGGTGTTGAAGACTTACGTCATCTACTTCATAGATATCAGTTTGAATAAGTGCTTTCAGGTATTCGCCCGCCTGAGACAAGGCTGCCTGGTCAGGTATACCGATGCTCGCCGGCCAACCTCCACGGGCGACTGCAAAGGCAAGTTCTTCAATGGAAAGCATTGCTTTACCCTCAGGCTCTTTTCCATTAAAAAGGTCGCGTAAAGAAACCTGACCACTAGACTCGCCAGATTCAAATAGGCTCATATCAGATACATTGATAGATATTCGACCATATTATTGATTGTTTTTCCACTCATACGTTGATTGTTTTTCCGAAAGAAAAATCAGCACACATGGGGTCAGGTCTTGAAATATAAGCTTCTTTTTACAATCCAAAAACAAATTGCACAAAATACTAATAATTCAAGACCTGATCCCATTTGCATTTCTGTGTGCAAAGGTTGGTGCTCGCGGCCCCACCCAACTATCTAAATATTTGCTCTACATGGCAGGGATGCATTTATATTTAGCGAACTAATTAAAGTCTGTATTTAATAGATATTTTAAAGGCTATTAGTTATTAATCATCCCGGCAGGATGTGTTATCTAATGAAACCCGATCTAAATGACCAGATGAAACTTCTACTTGAAGTCAGCAAGGCTATTGCAGCAGAAAAAGAAACTGCTCCTCTGGCTCAGGTTATTGTCGATGGCATAACAAAGCTGACCAGGCTTAAAAGCGCAGCTATTTATCTGCTGCAGGATAATAAGTTATACCTTGAAGCCACCTGCCCTCCACTGCCACCAGGTTTTCCCGAAGCACTGCGTATAGCAGAGTTAAAAGATCACCCACA
>CAYWDA010000136.1:0-16315 GCA_964456945.1 uncultured Syntrophomonadaceae bacterium | reverse complement strand
AGCGAGAGAACCGCAGCTATGGCAACCAGGCGTTTTTGCCCTGCGCTGAGCTGAAAAGGGTGGCGTTGCTGAATCTTTTCTGCTTCAAGACCGACCTGTTCAAGCGCATCAGCAACCCTGGTCCTGATATCATTTTCTTCCAACCCAAGATTACGGGGGGCATAGGCTACTTCATCAAAGACAGTTTCTGAAAAGAACTGATCTTCGGGCATTTGAAAGACCAGGCCGACACGCCTTCTTAAACGAAGCAGTTCGCCTTTCTCTGAACCTACAGCTTTACCGTCATAGTAAACCTGGCCACTGCCTGGTTTAAGCAGTCCGTTTAAATGTTGAATGAGCGTTGATTTTCCCGATCCCGAAGGACCGATAACCAGGGCAAAATCACCCCGGTTGAGGCTGAATGAGACCTCATTAATAGCGTCATTGGCGTATGGGGTCCCGGGCATATAGGTATGGGTCAGCTTTTCAGTTCCGATGAACATAGGCTGTTAACCAACTCCCGGCTGTGTAATAGATCTGGCGATAGCGAAAAACCATCTTCACGAAGAAGGGCGGCCAGTTCCACTGCAGTGGTTCCCTGCAGACCCAGGTCGTGCATAAGGTTGAGGTTTGTTAATACTTTTTCCGGAGGCCCATCGACTACTAACTTTCCACAGCTAAGAGCGATTACCCGGTCGGCTGTGGCCGCCTCTTCCGGAAAATGGGTGACATGAATCAACGCAATATTAAGCTTCTGCTTAAGCAGGCTTACCGCACTAATTACCTCTTGTCTGCCGGCAGGATCAAGCATTGCTGTCGGTTCATCCATCAGTATACACTTAGGCCGCATAGCCAGTATACCGGCTATTGCTACTCTCTGTTTTTCTCCACCGGATAAAAGGTGCGGTGGGTGTTTTAAGAGCCGCTCCAACCCAAATAGAGCAGCCACTTCGGCTACTCTCTTTCTGATTTCAGCGGACGGCAGAGCCAGGTTTTCAAGACCAAAAGCAATATCTTCCTCAACCGTTGTTGCAACCAGCTGGTTGTCAGGGTTTTGAAAGATCATCCCGCAAGTCTGGCGTATACGCGGAATTTCTGCCTCTTCAGCCGTATTCAGGCTGCCCACCATTACCTCTCCGGCAGAAGGCACCAGCAAAGCGTTAAAAAGCTTTAGTAAAGTAGTTTTTCCGGAACCGTTCGGACCGATGAGGGCAACATATTCTCCCTCATGAACAGTCAGGTTGATTCCGGAAAGAGCAGGCGAAGAGCTCTGCTCTTCACCCGGGTAATGATAAGCCAGTCTATTGGCTTCGATAATTACAGCGGACCGGCTAACCATAGTTTAATTACTTCGTTACCAATTCCATAATAACCATGGGAGCCCCATCACCACGACGCGGACCTTTTGGGATAACCCTGGTGTAACCGCCTTCACGGCCTTCCATTTTCGGGCCGATTTTTTCAAACAGGGTGGTTACCACATCTTCATCCAATAAAAAAGCCAGCACCTGACGACGGGCATGAAGATCTCCCTTTTTAGCAAGGGTAATCATTTTCTCAGATAGCGAGCGAATCGCCGCTGCTTTGGCTGCGGTAGTTTCGATGCTGCCTGCCTTTAGAAAGGATGTTACCAGACCACGCAAGAGCGCTCGCCTGGGGCCGCTTTTACGGCTCAGTTTCTGGTATGGCATGCTCTATTTCCTCCTTGAAGGGTTACTCTCCGTTCTCGTTGAAGTTGAAGCCAAGTTCTACCAGCTTGTGCTCAACTTCTTCCAGCGACTTTTTACCCAGATTGCGAACCTTCATCATTTCATCTTCTGTTTTGCGCACAAGTTCCCCAACAGTGTTGATGCCGGCTCGCTTGAGGCAGTTATAAGAACGGACTGAAAGATCAAGTTCTTCAATTGTCATATCAAGAATACGTTCCCGGTCTTCCTCTGGCCGGTCGGAAGTAATTTCAACTTCGTCGACCTGCTCTGTGAGGTTAACAAAGAGCGAGATATGCGTACTTAAGATTTTGGCCGCCAGACTGATTGCTTCATCAGGTCTGATACTGCCATCGGTCCAAATTTCCAGGGTTAACTTATCATAATCGGTAACCTGACCAACCCTGGTATTTTCTACCTGGTAGTTGACTCTTTTAATCGGCGAAAACATCGAATCAACAGGAATAACACCGATTGGCTGCTGGGGCTGCTTATTACGCTCAGCCGGGGAGTAACCCCGCCCGTTTACGGCGGTCATTTCCATGTACAGCCTGGCGTTCTCTTCAAGAGTGCAGATATAATGCTCTTCATTTAACAACTCAACATCTGATGGCGCCTTAATATCTTTGACCCGTACTTCCCCTGCTTTATCTGTTTCGATAACCAGGGTCTGTGTTTCGTCAGAATGAATTTTTACTGAAACTGCCTTTAAGTTAAGGATGATCTCAATCGTATCTTCCAGAACTCCGGGCAGGTTAGAAAATTCATGCAGTGCACCATCGAATTTAACATTGGTAATCGCTGCGCCAGGCAGCGAAGACAATAAAATTCTACGCAAGGCATTACCAAGTGTCGTTCCATAACCCCTTTCCAGGGGTTCAACTACGAAGCGACCATAGTTAACCTGATCATCTTTTTCCACATATTCAATCCTGGGCTTCTCAATTTCGATCATAATTTTTCTGTTTTACCCTCCTCGCTTGATATATTGAGGGTTGACTATTCATTTAGCGGGAATAAAGCTCGACGATGAGGTGCTCGGTTACCGGCACATCTATTTCGTCGCGCTGCGGAACCCTTACAACCCGGCCTTCGAGCTGCTCATGGTTAACTTCCAGCCAATCAACAATTCCCTGCTGATCTCTTTCAGCAGCTATCAGCTTAAATACTGGTTTGCTTTTGCATCGTTCCCTGACGGCAATCACATCTCCAACCCTGGTCAGAAATGATGCGATGTCAACCTTACGTCCGTTAACCTGAAAATGTCCATGATTGATCAACTGCCTCGCTTCGGCGCGGGATCTTCCCAGGCCCATGCGATAAACAACATTATCCAGTCGGCTTTCCAGTAATTGCAGTAATATTTCACCGGTGACCCCCCTGCGGCGGTCGGCCTCTTTGAAATAACGGCGGAACTGTCTTTCCATAACCCCGTAGATACGGCGCGCTTTCTGCTTCTCGCGCAGCTGATGCCCGTATTCGGAAAATTTCTGACGGCCCTGTCCATGTTCTCCAGGTGGATAAGCGTGGCGAACTACTCCACATTTATCAGAAAAACAACGATCTCCTTTTAAATAAAGCTTTTCTTTTTCTCTGCGGCACAAACGACAAACTGCTCCAGTGTGGCGTCCCATTTAGGTAATGTTACACCTCCTCTAATATAAAATAACTAACCCCTCCGCCGTTTCGGCGGGCGGCATCCGTTGTGCGGAATCGGAGTGACATCTTTAATCGCATTGACCTCAAGCCCTGCAGCCTGCAGCGAGCGAATTGCCGCTTCGCGACCGGCACCCGGACCCTTTACATATACTTCCAACTGTCTCATGCCATGTTCCATCGCAACCTTAGCTGCAGCTTCAGCTGCCAGCTGAGCGGCAAAAGGAGTCGATTTACGAGACCCCTTATAACCCACGTTACCGGCGCTTGACCATGAAATAGCATTGCCGTCAACATCAGTGATGCTGATAAAAGTATTGTTGAAGGTCGATTTGATATGAGCAACCCCGCGTTCAACATTTTTTCTTTCACGACGTTTAGTGCGGGTAACCTTTTTCTTGACCAATTTTAGTTATTTCCTCCCTTCTCCAAAATCTTATCCCTTGCGGCGTATGCCGACGGTCTTACGGGGGCCTTTACGGGTCCGCGCATTATTCTTGGTCTTCTGGCCCCTTACCGGCATGCCCCTACGATGCCTGATGCCCCGGTAACAGCCGATTTCAACCAGACGTTTAATATTAAGCGCAACCTCGCGGCGCAAATCTCCCTCGACATTGTAATTCTTGTCGATAAATTCGCGCAGACGACCCAACTCATCTTCAGTAAGATCTTTGACCCTGGTATCGGGGCTAACCCCGGTGTGCGACAGGATCGCTATGGCCCGATTTTTACCAATACCATAAATATAGCTCAGCGCAACTTCAACCCTTTTGTCACGCGGTAAGTCTACACCTGCAATTCTGGCCAATAGTTTAACACCTCCTTAAAAGTAATCCCCCCGGCATGGCCGGGATCTGATGAAATGAAAAGGCTTATTAACCCTGCCTTTGTTTATGCTTAGGGTTTTGACAGATAATCACAACCCTGCCCTTACGCCGGATTATCTTGCACTTTTCACACATTTTCTTTACTGAGGGCCTCACCTTCATGATAACGACCTCCTTACTTATAACGATAGGTAATGCGCCCCCGAGACAAATCGTAAGGCGATAGTTCAATCAAAACCCGGTCGCCCGGCAGAATGCGAATAAAGTTCATCCGGATCTTGCCCGATACATGAGCCAGAACCTTGTGTCCGTTCTTTAACTCGACCCGGAACATGGCATTCGGCAGCGGTTCAACTACAATCCCTTCTACCTCAACTACATCTTTTTTCTTGCTCATGTTACAATTCTACCTCCTCTTCGGGAGCACCTGTCAAAGGTGTCAGCTCTTTTAAAAACTTGATCACCTGGTTGTCCTGCAATTTATCAAGCTCAACCGGTTCCCCGAAATCCGCCCTGCGCTCATAATGCTGCAGATGCGCTATGTTCTTCTTTTTCGGTCGGGCCAGCGGGCGGGTTCGCCCATCAACCAGGAGCACATAATTATGCTCTAACTCCCGGTAAACCAGGTAATGTTTACCTTTATCTCGGCCGGCCAGAGAGCGGACCAGTTGTCCCGGCTTCAGTTCCACCATCACTTCTCCCCCTTACGAAAGGTTGGAAGATGTCAGTACTTCAGGCCCGTTTTCACCCAGCGCCACCGTGTGCTCAAAATGAGCGGATAGCGAACCATCAGCGGTAACTACTGTCCACTGGTCGTTAAGAACCTTAACATCCCAGCTGCCCGCGTTTACCATCGGCTCGATGGCAAGAACCATGCCCGGCTGCAATAAAGGCCCGCGTCCCGGAATCCCAAAATTCGGCACCTGTGGTTCTTCATGCATCTCTTCACCAATACCGTGCCCGACATAGCTGCGCACTACCGAAAAGTGGTTGTTCTCAACAAAAGCCTGAACAGCGTGAGAAATATCGGAAAGCCTCTTTCCGGACTGCATCGCCACTATAGCCCGCTGCAGTGAAGTTCTTGTTACATCAATCAGCTTTTGGGCTTCAGGTGAAATCTGCCCCACCGCATAAGTCGCGGCGGCATCACCATAGTACCCTTTCAGACGAGTTCCAACGTCAATGCTGATTATATCTCCCTCTTCAAGCTTGCGCAACCCGGGTATACCGTGTACTACTTGATCATTGACAGAAGCACAGATCGAAGCCGGAAAGTTATGATAACCCAGAAAAGCCGGTTCAGCGCCGTGCCTGCGGATGGTTTTCTCTGCAACCTTGTCGAGCATTGCGGTGGTTATGCCGACCTTGATCGAGTGTTCCATCTCTTGCAGCACTTCAGCGACTATCTTGCCTGCTTCCCGCATCAGTTTTATTTCCCGCGCCGACTTTAACTTGATCATCACCATTCACTACTTCATGAATCCGCGATAACTGCGCATCAGCATATGGCTCTCGATCTGTTTAAATGTTTCAAGAACCACACCAACCACAATAATCAGGCCAGTTCCACCGAAAATAATATTCATTCCTGTAAGCCGCTCTATAAAAATCGGAAACACAGCAATGAAGGCAAGCGAAAATGCACCGGCGGTAGTCAGCCTTGATGTAACCCTGGCCAGGTAATCGGCAGTCGGACGACCCGGACGCAAGCCGGGAATGAATCCGCCGTATTTTTTAATATTGCCTGCCACCTGAAAGGGGTCAAACTGAACTGCAGTGTAGAAATATGTAAACAGGATAATTAAAGACACATATAAAAACAGGTTCAGGTTAGTGCCCCAGCCAAGACTGGCTGCTATTCTCTGCGCTACCGGATGTTGAATAAAACTGACCAACGTCTGCGGAAAACTTAAAATCACCGACGCGAAAATAACCGGGATTACCCCTGCCTGATTAACTTTCATCGGGATGTGCGTAGCCTGGCCTCCATACATTTTGCGACCGACTACACGTTTGCTGTACTGCACATTGATTCTTCGTTGTCCTTGATCAAGCCCGATAATACCAACTATCAATCCGAGCAGCATAACCAAGACGAGAGCAATGATCAGCAGGTTGATCTGACCGAAACGATACTGTTCCGCGGCCATAGCCACACCAATCGGGAATCCGGCAACAATACCGGCAAAAATAATCAGTGATATACCGTTACCAATACCTTTCTCGGTGATCAATTCACCCATCCACATCAGAAAAGCGGTGCCGGCAGTCATTGAAATGATGATTGTTGTGTAAGACAGAAATGTTCTATCCAACACAGCATCACCGGCAATAATCGTCGCCAGACCCAAAGCCTGGATAACAGCTATCACGATTGTCCCGTAGCGGGTAATCTGTGATATTTTTTTTCGTCCCTCAGGGCCTTCCTGGCTCCACTCCTTCAGCTTCGGAATGACTATAGTCAACAGGTTCATAATGATGGAAGCATTAATGTAGGGCATAATACCCAGTGCAAAAATTGTAAAGTTTTCTAAGTTACCTCCACCAATGATGTTGACGAAGCCAAATATCGTATCCTGCTGGAAAAACTCAGCCAGCCGGGATGGATCGACTCCGGGGACAGGGATCGCCGATCCGACCCGAAAGACCACGAACATGGCCAGGGTGAAGAGAATACGATCTCTAAGTTCTTTGATCCTCCACGCTGTACGCACAGTTTCCAGCAATTTAAATCACCTCTGCCTTCCCGCCAGCTGCTTCTATTTTAGACTGGGCCTGCTTGCTGAAGCGGTGAGCATGAATTTCGAGCTTGCGATCCAGTTCACCGTCACCCAGTACTTTAAGGGGATCACGCACGTTCTTAAGCACGCCTGCTTCCACTAATAGTTCCTGTGTAACTACAGTCCCTGCTTCAAATACATTCAGGTCGTCAAGATTAACAATGTTCCATTTTTGCTTAAATATGTTGGTAAAACCGCGCTTCGGCAGGCGCTGGAAATAAGGCATCTGACCACCCTCAAATCCGCGGCGAACGCCGGAACCCGAACGAGATCTTTGACCTTTCTGCCCCCGGCCGGATGTCTTGCCCAACCCCGAAGCCATACCTCTTCCTTTACGTTTAGCCGCTTTCCTGGCTCCCTCAGGAGGCCTTAATTCGTGTAAACGCATCGGCTACACCTCCCTCTATAAGGCACTCGAATCAATTGCATTCTTCAACATTTACCAGATAATCTATTGTGTTTGCCATGCCCCTGATCGGTGGGGTATCCTCATGGATTACCGACTGGCCGATTTTCTTCAAACCGAGCGCCCGCACTGTACGGCGGTGATTCGGCTTGCAGGATAACGGGCTGCGAACCAGGGTTATCTGAATTTTTTTCGCCATAGTTCCTTAAGTCTCCTTAACCGAGCAGCTTCTCTACTTCAATACCACGCAGAGCGCTTACTTCTTCAACCCGCTTTAACGATTTCAATCCTGCCATTGTTGCGCCGACAATATTGATCGCGTTGGACGAGCCGAGTGATTTAGTAAGAATATCCCTGACTCCGGCCAGTTCCAGAACCGCACGTACCGGCCCACCGGCTATAACTCCGGTTCCTTCGGATGCAGGTTTAAGCATAACTTTTCCGGCGCCGAAGCGACCTGTTACCGGATGAGTAATCGTTGTTCCAGCCATGGGAACGCGGATCAGGTTCTTTTTGGCATCTTCGATGCCCTTACGGATCGCTTCAGGCACTTCACCAGCTTTGCCCATTCCGGATCCAACGACTCCATTCTGGTCCCCGACGACAACGAGGGCGCTGAAGCTGAAACGACGCCCACCCTTGACCACTTTGGCCACGCGGTTGACCTTCACTACTTTTTCAATTAACTCCTGTGATGGTTCGATCTTTGACACCCGTGCAATTCCCCCTTTCTAGAAGTTTAACCCGGCTTCACGGGCCCCTTCAGCCAGTTCTTTGACCCGGCCGTGATAAAGGTAACCGCCCCGGTCGAAAACGACATCTTTAATCCCTTGATCAATAGCCTTCTTTCCCAGCAGCACCCCGACTTTACGGGCTGCTTCCCGGTTACCACCGCTAGTCAGCTCAGAACGCAGCTGGGGCTCCAGGCTGGAGGCGGCTGCCAGGGTCCTTCCAGATTGGTCATCGATCACCTGGGCATAAATATGTTTGCTGCTTCGAAATACATTTAACCGGGGACGAACCGTTGTGCCGCTAATCTTAACACGAACCCTGCGGTGACGCTTCTTCCGGCTAACCAAACGCGTTTTTGCCTTAAGCACAGTTTTACACCTCCAGGCGACTATTTGCCCGCTTTACCAACTTTCTGGCGGACAGCTTCATTCTCGTAACGAATACCTTTACCCTTGTAAGGCTCAGGTGGATATGTCCTGCGAATTACTGCGGCTAAATTGCCAACCGCCTGTTTGTCGATACCTTTAACCACTATTTTGGTAGGGGCGGGCACCTCAATTTCCATATCTACACCGGGTTCAAATTCAACAGGATGCGAAAACCCGATATTTAAAACAAGTTTCGTGCCCTGAAGCGCGGCTTTGTAGCCGACACCAACCAGTTCAAGTTTGCGAATGTAACCTTCGGTTACACCCGTGACCATATTGTCAATCAGGGTCCTGGTCAGGCCATGCAGTGCACGGTGCTGCGGATTATCGGTTGGTCTTTTGACTGTGATCCAACCATCTTCCTGTTCAATAATCATATCCGGGGGCAATTCTCTTGAAAGCTGCCCTTTCGGTCCTTTTACTGCAATATGCCTTCCGTCAAGCTGCACCTCAACATTCTTTGGTACAGGGACAGGTTTTTTACCGGTTCGAGACATCGGTAAACCTCCTCGCTATGCTACCAAATATAGCATAATACTTCGCCGCCGCTGCCGGTTTCCCGGGCTTGGCGATCACTCATGAGACCCTGAGAGGTAGAAATAACTGCTATACCCAGTCCTCCCAGAACCTTTGGTAACTCATCTTTCTTTACATAAACTCTTAAGCCGGGCTTGCTGATCCTTTTCAGACCACTGATAATCTTTTCCTGGTTCGGCCCATACTTCAGGTGAACACGCAGAATACCCTGCTTAGTGTCTTTGATATACTCAAAATCTTTGATAAACCCTTCCTGCTTCATAATCGCCGCTATCGAGCGCTTAACATTCGAAGCAGGAATTTCTACTGATTTATGCCGCACATTGTTGGCATTACGCACACGTGTCAGCAAATCGGCAATCGGATCTGTCATCATGGCAAAAACAACCTCCTCTCATTCTTTCATCATCTACCAGCTGGCTTTTTTTATTCCCGGAATTTTTCCTTCGTTGGCCAGTTGACGAAAGCAAAGGCGGCACAGGCCGAATTTTCGCAGGTAAGCCCTCGGTCGACCGCAGATATGACAACGACTATAGCCGCGGACTTTAAACTTAGGCTCTCTCTTGGCCTTGGCAATTAACGATTTCTTGGCCATCCTTTTCCTCCTTATACTGTCGCGATGACTTCTGCTTTATGCAGCCCGGAAGGGCATGCCCATCATGGTCAGAAGTTCGCGAGCTTCTTCATCGGTCCCGGCAGTGGTTACGATAGTAATATCCATACCGAGAACTCTCTCCACGTTACTGTATTCAATCTCGGGAAAAATTAGTTGTTCCTTGATACCGACAGTAAAGTTTCCCCGCCCATCAAAGGAATGCGGTGATATTCCCCGAAAGTCCCTGACTCGCGGCAGGGCAATATTGAAAAACTTGTCCAGGAAATCATACATGCGCACACCGCGCAGGGTCAGCTTGCAACCGATTGACATCCCTTCACGAAGTTTAAAGCTGGCTACAGAACGGCGTGCCTTGGTTATAATCGGCTTTTGACCGGCTATAATCGAAAGATCTCTTACCGCTGCATCCAGTATTTTCGGGTTTTCTTTACCTTCACCCAGACCCATGTTAATAACCACTTTTTCGATTCGCGGCGCCTGCATCAAATTGCTGTAGGTAAACCGCTTCACAAGGGCGGGCCTTACTTCATCGAGATATTTCTGCTTCATTCGTGACATAGTCGTGCTTTAACCCTCCTTACTTATCCAGCGATTCGCCGCACTTACGGCAGATACGAACCCGGCGCGCATCAGGAAGAATCTTTTTGGCGACCCGGGTCGCTTTGCTGCAAGCCGGGCATACAACCATGACCTTCGATGCTGGAAATGCAGCTTCCATCTCCCTGATTCCCCCCTGGGGAACTTTACGGGTCGGCTTAGCATGCTTCTTCATCATATTTACACTTTCCACCTTTAACTTGCCAAGGCGGGGAAAAGTGGCGATCACTTTCCCTTTTTTACCTTTATCTTTGCCGGACAGGACTAAAACTTTATCCCCCCGGCGTACAGACATTTTTTTTACTTCCACCGGTTTTTCGCCACCTCCATACTGAACATCTAGATTACTTCTGGCGCCAGGGAAACAATCTTCATAAATTCTTTTTCCCTCAGCTCACGGGCAACGGGACCAAAAATACGAGTCCCTCGCGGGTTATTTTGATCATTGATAATAACTGCCGCATTGTCGTCGAAGTGAATGTGAGATCCATCCTTACGGTTAAGTCCGCTTCTCGTGCGAACGATTACAGCCCGTACCACTTCGCTTTTTTTAACAACTCCACCCGGGGTAGCTTCTTTAACCGTAGCAATGATCAGATCACCGATCTTACCAAATTTACGTCTAGATCCACCTAAAACCCTGATGCACAGGATCTTTTTTGCTCCCGAGTTATCAGCTACATTTAAGATTGTTTCACTCTGAATCATTCTTGCCTCTCCTTTCATCCTCCATCCGGCAGGCTATTCGGAAAGAGAATCCTACAGCTTCGATTTCTGGACTATTTCCACCAGACGCCATCTTTTATCCTTGCTAAGAGGCCTGGTTTCCATAATTTTAACTACATCGCCTACTCGAGATTCGTTAGCTTCATCATGAAACTTATACTTCTTTGTACGGCGGATAGTCTTGCTGTATAGTGGATGCCGGGTTACTCTTTCAATTACCGCAACCCTGGTTTTATCCATTTTGTCACTGACCACCCGGCCACTGCGTACTTTCCGTCTTCCAGTATCCAAACCGATGGTCCTCCCTTCCTCTTCAAACTCAGCTAAGGGCCCGTTCCCTGAGCACGGTTTTAACCCGGGCAATACTGCGGCGGACCTCTTTAATTCGCATATAGTTCTCTAACTGACCGGTGGCTTCCTGGAAACGGAGGTTAAAAAGCTCTACTTTCAGCTCTTTTACTTTTTCCTCCAGTTCCTTCTCGTTTAATTCACGCGCATCGTTTATTTTCATTCGGATACACCACCCGCTTCAGTTCTTTTCACAAACTTGGTCTTAATCGGCAATTTATTAGCCGCAAGACGTAAGGCTTCTTTAGCCAGTTCTTCACTGACTCCGGCCAGTTCGAACATAATCCGTCCCGGCTTAACAACAGCAACCCAGTACTCGGGCGAGCCTTTACCTTTACCCATACGGGTTTCGGCAGGTTTTTCGGTTACCGGCTTATCAGGAAAGATGCGAATCCAAACCTTACCGCCTCTTTTGATAAACCTGGTCATTGCAATACGGGCCGATTCGATCTGCTGACTGGTAATCCATGAAGGCTCAAGAGCCTGCATACCAAATTCGCCAAACTGAACAACAGAACCGCCTTTAGCCCGACCACTCATCCTACCGCGGTGTTGGCGGCGGTATTTTACCCGCTTAGGCATTAACATTAGCGTCTACCTCCTCCGCAGGTTTCTCCTTGCTCGGCTTAGTGGGTAATATTTCGCCCTTGTAAATCCAGACCTTTACCCCAATCCGTCCATAAGTGGTCCGAGCTTCGGTTAAACCGTAATCGATATCGGCACGCAGAGTCTGCAGGGGCACTGTTCCTTCGTGATAGCTCTCATTTCTAGCCATCTCAGAACCGCCGAGCCGACCGCTGCAGGCAATTTTAATACCTTTTGCGCCGTTACGCATTGTGCGGAATACAGCCTGTTTCATCGCCCGCCTGAAAGCAATTCGCCTTTCAAGCTGTGAAGCAACTGATTCGGCAACCAGGAATGCATCCATTTCTGGTTTTTTAATTTCAATAATATTTAAGTGAACTTTTTTCTCCGTCATCGCTTCCAGCTGCTTGCGCAGATCTTCTACCCCGGCTCCGCCGCGGCCGATGACCATACCCGGTTTAGCAGTATGAATATTAATCCGCAGGTTGTTGGCCGCACGCTCAATTTCGATCCGCGACACTGAAGCGCTTTCCAGCTTTTTCTTGACGTAATCACGAATCGCCAAATCTTCATGCAACAGCTCTTTGTAGTTCTTGCTGGCAAACCAGCGCGCATCCCAATCACGAATTATTCCGATGCGGAAACCGATGGGGCTTACTTTTTGTCCCACAACTAGACCCCCTTTCTTTCTTTAACTATAACCGTAATGTGGCTGGTTCTTTTTAAGATCAGGAATCGTCTGCCCCTGGCACGCGGTTGAACCCGCTTAAGGGACGGACCTTCATCAACATAAACCTGATCAACATACAGCGAACCGCGATTCATTTCAAAGTTATTCTCAGCATTTGCTGCCGCCGATTTAACAACCTTAGAAACTGCTTCTGCAGCGCGACGCGGCGTGTAGCGCAGTATGCTCATCGCTTCATCAACATTTTTGTTACGAATCAGGTCAACAACAGCCCTCGCCTTACGCGGCGCAAGGCGCACGTAGCGGGCCTGTGCTCTTGCTTCCATCAGTATATCCTGCCTCCTCTGCTCTACTTTAATGAAGTAGAGCGTTCGGTATGGTGCCCGTGCCCCCGGAAGGTGCGGGTCGGGGCGAATTCGCCAAGTTTATGTCCAACCATATCTTCACTGATATAGACTGGCACATGACGGCGACCGTCGTGGACGGCTATGGTGTGTCCGACCATATCGGGGAATATGGTTGAACGGCGGGACCAGGTTTTGATAACCTTTTTATCGCCCTTTTCGTTCATCTGCTCAATCTTTTTCATCAGGCTGGCCTCAATATACGGGCCTTTTTTCAGAGAGCGTGACAATTTTTAATAACCTCCCTTTCAGTCGGATACAGCACTGCGCCAAAATATCAGCACCGGTTCTGTTATCCGGCTACTTCTTGCGGCGGCGGATAATAAGCTTATCCGAAGCCTTATTCTTCTTACGGGTCTTGTAACCGAGAGTCGGTTTACCCCAGGGTGTCACCGGTCGTTTCTTCCCAATCGGTGCTCTTCCTTCACCACCACCATGAGGGTGATCGCAGGGGTTCATAACCGAACCACGCACTGTTGGTCTCCGTCCGAGCCAACGACTGCGGCCGGCTTTGCCGATAGTAAGGTTCTCGTGTTCAATATTGCCAATCTGTCCGATTGTTGCGCGGCAGTCAAGAGGCACCAGGCGAACTTCCCCGGAAGGAAGCTTGACAAACCCGCGATCTCCTTCTTTTGCAGACAGTTGGGCAGCTGTTCCAGCTGAGCGGGCTAACTGGCCGCCGTGCCCTTTTTTCATTTCGATATTGTGAACAAAAGTACCCACAGGTATCGATCTGAGCGGCATAGCATTACCGGGTCGTACTTCTACTTTAATACCGGAAATAACGTTCTGTCCGGTACGCAACCCCAGTGGGGCGAGAATATAGCGCTTTTCACCATCAGCATAGTGCAGCAGGGCAATATTTGCCGAACGGTTCGGGTCATATTCGATGCCGGCAACTTTCGCCGGAATATCATCTTTGTTACGCTTAAAATCTATAATTCGATAACTGCGTTTATGCCCTCCACCCTGGTGGCGAACGGTGATCCTGCCGTAAGAGTTACGACCGGCCTGTTTCTTCAGAGGAGCCATTAGTGACTTTTCAGGTTCCCTTTTCGTAATTTCTTCAAAAGTCGATACGGTGGCAAACCGCCGCCCCGGCGAAGTGGGTTTAAATCGTTTAACAGCCATGTATTACTCCCTCCTTCTCTTAGCGGCTTTCAAACAGCTCGATCGGTTTGCTGCCTTCGGCCAGAGTTATAACCGCTTTCTTCCAAGCAGGCTGTTTACCCATCGGGTAACGGCCGAGGCGCTTCTTTTTACCTTTGAAGTTGGCGGTATTAACCGCTTTTACTTTAACCTCAAAGATCTCTTCAATAGCGCGCTTTATTTCAATTTTGTTCGCTCTGACAGAGACAACAAATGTATATTTGTTATCATCCATCAGATCGGAAGATTTCTCGCTGATCAGTGGACGGATTACTACATCTCTTGCATCTCTCATCCTCCGAACACCTCCTCAACCTGCTGCAGCGCTGCTTTGCTCATTACCAGATAATTATAGGTTAGAATATCGAGCGAATTCAGCTGCCTGGCCAGAATCGTTTTCACTCTGGGCAAATTGCGCGCCGCCTTGATAACGTTCATATCGGGTTGATCACCGACGATCAGGGCTCCACCACTTACTTTCAGTTTATCAAGCAGTGCTGCCATTTTCTTGGTCTGCGGTGTATCAATTGCAAAATCATCAACCAGGATCAGTTTGCCTTCTCTGACCTTGTCGCTTAAAGCCGACTTTAGAGCAGCGCGGCGCATCTTCTTTGGGACCTTAGTACCAAAGTCGCGCGGCTGCGGGCCGAAAGTAACACCACCACCAACCCAGATCGGTGAGCGTGTGCTTCCGTGACGGGAACGGCCTGTTCCCTTTTGCGGCCAGGGTTTAGCGCCACCGCCTCTGACTTCGCTGCGGTCTTTGCTTGATGCTGTACCGAGCCTGCGCCTTGTCGCCTGCGAGACAACTGTCTGATGAAGGGCTCCCTGCTTAAAAGGGGCTTCAAATAAGGCCGCTTGAATTTCAATTTCGTCGACCTGTTCACCATCTCTATTGTAAAGCGAAATTTTAGGCATTTTCAGGGCATCTCCTTTCTTTGAGCTATCCGTCACTAAATTTTAACCGACGCTTTAATTTCTACCAGGCCACCCCTGGGTCCGGGCACTGAACCCTTGACCAGCAGAAGGTTCTTCTGCGCATCAGTTTCAACGACATATAGCCGCTGAACAGTGCGCCGCCAACCACCCATCCGACCAGGGAGCCTGCGTCCCTTAAAGACACGCGCCGGTGCAACGGAGCCCAACGAACCGGGACCGCGGTGATAATGCGAACCGTGAGACATAGGACCCCTGCTGAAGCCCATTTTTTTAATTGATCCAGCGAAACCTTTTCCCCTGGCGATTGCGCTTACATCCACAAACTCACCGGCGGAAAAACAATCGGCTTTTATTTCCTGACCGGCACTATATCCGGCCGCATCATCAACTCTGAATTCGCGCAGAAAGCGCATCGGCTTCAGATTAGCACGCTTAAAGTGACCTTTAACCGGCTTATTGGCCCGCTGCTCTTTCTTATCTACAAAACCGAGTTGGATACTATTGTAACCATCGCTATCCATTTTTTTAACCTGGACAACGCGACACGGGCCTGCTTCCAGAACTGTTACCGGAATCACCCGGCCCTTTTCATCATAAACCTGTGTCATTCCTACTTTTCGCGCCAAAATTGCTTTAGTCATAATCATATCGCACCTCCCGCCTATCAGCTAGAGCTTAATCTCAATGTCAACACCGGCAGGCAAATCCAGCCTCATTAAAGCATCGATAGTCTTCGGTGTTGGTTCAAGAATATCGATTAACCGCTTATGAGTGCGCATTTCGAATTGCTCCCGGGAGTCTTTGTATTTGTGTGGCGCCCGTATAACGGTATAAAGACTTCTCTCTGTCGGTAAAGGCACCGGTCCCGAAACATCGGCTCCGGTACGACGCGCCGTTTCAACAATTTTACCGGCAGACTGGTCCAGCAGATGATGATCGAAAGCTCTCAATCTGATTCTGATTTTCTGACTAGCCATGGACAAATCCTCCTTATTGCCTGATTGCATCAGAGCTGCTCCACAAAAATTCCCCGGTTTAAAGCACCGGCAACCTTTCGCTTCATCACCCAAAAACGTTTTATACCCAACCTTAAGAGGAAGGGGTTTACTTATTTCTTATTCAATCGCGGTAACCACGCCAGCGCCTACTGTACGGCCGCCTTCACGAATCGCGAAGCGGACACTTTCTTCGATGGCGATCGGGGTGATCAGC
>CAYWDA010000135.1:0-6265 GCA_964456945.1 uncultured Syntrophomonadaceae bacterium | reverse complement strand
GACTGTAATGGATGCGGTACCTGTGAAAAGGTATGCCCTTCAGAAAAGATCAAGCTGGTTGATGGCAAACCAGGGTGGTCAGAGAAGACTCAATGCTATTATTGCTATGCCTGCTTCAACTTTTGCCCGCAGCAGGCGATCCTGGTCAAGGGTTATGAATACAAAACCGGGCGCTATAAGCACCCCAACGTAAGCGCTGCAGACATTGCCGGGCAAAAAGATTATTATACTGGTTAGCCTTTTAGGTTTATCAGACGCAGTAATCCCTTCCCTCAAACTATCCTATTGGTCATTTGAAAAGGAAATGGCGCAGCTTTGCAGCTGCGCCGTCAAACATATATAAAAAGAGGGGGTCAAACTGATAATATACGAACTTTGTTACAGGTACATTTCAACTGTGTTTAATTTAGGTTAAATAGATTAAGTTTGCCTCACTCTTCGTTTTAACAATAAAGATTATAACCTGAAGGGTTACCGCGAAGCCAAATCAAGGGTAATGTTAAGATCATCTGGGGGCAAATTGGTCCAGAGGTTGTTGATTATTTTTTTTTGATAGGTGTAAATAATACGGCCCCAGAGACTTAACCGGCTTGCATCAAAAACTGGTTTTAAGGCAGGGTTTTCGTCTCCAAGAGAATGAGCAGCAAAAGCAGCGGCTACATGGTTTGCCAGAAGCTGAGCATCCCGGTCAGGTACCAGGTATTTTCTTAAAGTGTTTATTATTTCATACTCCAGCGTTTCCAGCATAAAAGCATTAGCTTCTTCAGCAAAATTACTGCCAGGGTAGAGCTTTTCAATCAGGTTAACGGAACTGATCTCAAGTTTGTTTCCCTTCAAAGTCGCGTAGCGGATCGGGCAGGGCGGCGTTATCAGTGAACCGGTTTCAATGTCGTAGATGTAACCATCTTTGCCATAGTCAGCCAGGGCAATATCCTGGGAGTGATAATGACCGCTAAAGGCAAGCCGAACTCCGGCTTGGGCAAGAAACCGGTTAAAATAACTATAATCCTCCACCAGGTAATCGGGGTGAAGTTTGCCCTGACCGGACCAGTGTTCGACGATACCATGGTGAATCATGGCCATAACTGCGATATCCTGAGTCGCCGCTTTTTTTAAGATTGTGGTAAGCCAGTCGATTAAATGTTGGGTTAATCTGCTCCCCACCTGGTCAATAACTGCTGAATTTTCCCGGTAGCGACAGGAGTCAATAGCAACTAGCCAAAAATTATCGTTCAGTGGGGCAACATAACTAAGGGACTGGTCATCCCTGTAAAGAGCCTCTCGATAGCCGAAATCATTGTATATTTGGGCAAACTGTTCAGCACTGATTGATTCAGCGGGCTCTGTATCAACTCCCCTGTAGCTGACGGCGCCATGCAGCATATTGATATCATGGTTGCCGGGGATGACGAAAACACGGATCCCGTTATTTTTAAGACGGGATAGGGCATTAGCCATGCCCTGGTGAGAAAGTAGCTCTCCTTCACAGCTTAAGTCACCCGGAATAAGCACCACTTTTGCATCGGATAGAAGAATCTCATCGATAGCCAGTTCGCTCAGCTGAACGCTTTCCTTTACTAGCTTTCGATCAGTCAAAAGGTAAGCCTCAAAAGCCGGGCCGCTATTACCAAGCCTCCGGTCATAATAATGCGTGTCGCTGATGATGGCAAAATTTAAGTCGGGATAATCAACAGCTGGTTTTGCATGAAATACATTCAGCGGATAAGAGATGTGACTTTTGGTCCGGTTACTTCTTATAATCACCAGAGTGATTATCACCAGAGCAACAATAGCTAGAGCTATAAGGTGTATCAATTTAAATAAACCGTCCTATCTTTTTCACTTTGGCCTTCTGCTAAACGTTTGATCAGATTCTATCACAGTAGTGATAGCTTTTAAGATTTTTTTAGTTTATAGCTATACTTTTACCGTAATTACATCTGTTGTTCTTTATTACGCAGAGCCGGGTTAGATAATGCTCGGGGTAGAAATCTTAATCATTTCATATTACGCCTACACCGTAGGAGAATATAACCGGATAACTGAAGAATGATTTGGTCCAGGGCATTCCAAATCAGGATAGTCAACCAAGTTAATATGCTATAAACAGTATGAAGAGAAGAGTCCTCTTTTATATTTAAAGGGCTGCCCCACTAATCAAACTGGGCAGCCCTTTTAGTCCTCTTGCTTTATATTTACTGTTTAGTGCATCTTAAGTAAGGTCAAAACGGTCGGCGTTCATTACCTTGTTCCAGGCGCTGATAAAATCGTGAACGAATTTCTCTTTGGCATCTTCGCTGGCGTAGACTTCGGCGATTGCCCTCAACTCAGAGTTTGAGCCGAAAAGCAAGTCAATGCGGGTGCCTGTCCATTTTACTTCACCCGAAATACGGTCGCGCCCTTCGAAAAGATCTTCGTTTTCGTCCGTTGCTTTCCACACTGTGCCCATATCGAGCAGGTTGACAAAGAAGTCATTGGTTAGTGTTTCCGGAGTTTTTGTAAATACACCGTGCTGAGAATTGTTGTGGTTGGCGTTTAAGGCGCGCATGCCGCCAACCAGCACGGTCATTTCGGGAGCAGTCAGGCCAAGCAGCTGTGCGCGGTCAACCAGCATTTCTTCTAACGAAACAGCATATTTCGCTTTAGTGAAGTTGCGGAAACCATCAGCTTTGGGCTCGAGGACCGAGAAAGAAACCACATCGGTCTGTTCCGGTGATGCGTCTGTGCGCCCCGCAGCAAAAGGTACTGTCACTGCAAAACCGGCTTTTTTCGCGGCTTTTTCAATGCCTGCACTACCGGCCAAAACAATCAGGTCGGCCAGGGAAACCTTCTTACCCCCTGCCGCTGCCTTGTTAAAATCAGCTTGCACTTTTTCAAGCGCCTGCAAAACCTTTTCCAGCTGGTCCGGTTGATTAACCTGCCAGTTTTTCTGAGGTGCCAGGCGGATCCGCGCTCCGTTTGCCCCGCCACGCTTGTCAGAGCCCCGGAAAGTTGAGGCTGAGGCCCAGGCGGTTGAAACCAGCTCGGGTATTGATAGCCCTGAGTTAATTATTTTAGCTTTGAGATCTGCAATCTCCTTTTCGTTAATCAGATCGTGATCGGCTGTGGGAACAGGATCTTGCCAGATTAGTTCCTCTGCGGGCACCTCTGGTCCGAGATAGCGTGATCGCGGCCCCATATCGCGGTGGGTAAGCTTGAACCAGGCGCGGGCGAAGGCATCGGCAAACTCGTCCGGGTTCTCAAGAAAGCGCTTGGCGATCGGCTTGTAGATTGGGTCCATCCTCAGCGCCAGGTCGGCTGTGGTCATGATTGTGGTCACTTTTTTTGAAGGATCGTGAGCGGATGGTGCCAGGTCGGCATCGTCAGGATTAACCGGCACCCACTGCCATGCGCCGGCGGGGCTCTTCACCAGGTTCCAGTCATATTTAAAGAGAACTTCCAGGTAGCTGTTATCCCACTTAGTCGGGGTTGGGGTCCAGGCCCCTTCGATACCACTCGATATGGTGTCGTTACCCTTTCCGATGCCCATAATGTTTCTCCAACCGAGGCCCTGTTCTTCAAGGCCCGCGGCTTCGGGTTCCGGGCCTACGTGAGTCGGGCTACCCGCGCCGTGGCATTTACCAAAGGTATGGCCTCCGGCAACCAAGGCAACGGTTTCTTCATCGTTCATAGCCATCCGGGCAAAAGTATCGCGAATATCTTTGCCGGAAGCAAGTACATCGGGCTGGCCGTTCGGCCCTTCCGGGTTTACATAAATAAGGCCCATCTGCACTGCAGCGAGAGGATTTTCAAGATCGCGCTCACCACTGTACCTTTTGTCGCCGAGCCACTCATCCTCAGCGCCCCAGTAAATGTCCTCTTCAGTTTCCCAGACATCTTCGCGTCCACCGGCAAAGCCAAACGTTTTAAAGCCCATTGACTCTAAAGCAACGTTTCCGGTCAGAATCATCAGGTCGGCCCAGGAAATCTTCCTCCCGTATTTTTGTTTGATCGGCCAGAGTAAGCGTCGGGCCTTGTCGAGGTTAATGTTGTCGGGCCAGCTGTTCAGGGGGGCAAGTCTTTGTGTGCCAGAGCCTGCGCCGCCACGTCCATCACCCATCCGGTAGGTGCCGGCACTGTGCCAGGCCATACGGATGAAGAGCCCTCCGTAGTGACCGTAATCGGCCGGCCACCAATCCTGCGAGTCGGTCATTAGAGCTTTTAAATCTTTTTTCAGGGCTTCAAGATCGAGTGTTTTAAATTCTTCTGCATAGTTAAATTCTTCACCCATCGGGTTCCTCGATTTTGGGTTTTGGTGCAGCATCTTAAGGTTCAGCTGGTTCGGCCACCAATCTTTGTTCGTAGTGCCGCCACCGGCAGTCTTACTCCTGGTCATTCCAGTAACAGGGCATTTTTTCTCTTCGCTCATGAAAATTGCTCCTTTCGGTTATTGTTATTCATATTTAAAAGGCATTTTGAACAAACACCTTTAAAATATACGTTCCTGTCTTGAACTTTAAAACCTGTTAGCTCGTCAGTTGTCAGCAGGTCAATGTCTACCTTGAAATTGTAGATTGCACCGCATTCTTCGCACTTAAAGTGCCCGTGATTTTCGGTTACAATATCATAACGGGTTTCATTATCTTCGATGGTTAATACCCTGACCAGGCCAACTGAAACAAATAGATCCAACGTGTTATAAACGGTAGATTTAGATAATGTCGGTATCTCATTTTGCAAGTCTTTGAAGATCCGGTCAACGGTAGGGTGAAACTGATTTTTGATTAAGTACTCTAAAACCTTGATTCTCTGAAAAGACGGGCGTATGTAATTGTTTATCAATGTGGTTGACAGGTCTTTATAGTCAGGGTTCATATATGACACTACCTTTAAATTTATTAAATAACTAAAATTTGTAATGATTATCATTTTAAATCTACTATAAATATTTTGCCCTGTCAATACCTGGTCAGGCATCTATTCTTGCGCTGAAACAATTTCCATGATAACCTGTTTTTACATAGTCAGATCACTACGTATTGAAGTGAAAAGAGGGTTTACACTATTCACGAATTGGCAGTAACCGAGGGAGTTCTAAATGTTGTTCTAAAGTATGCCGAAGAGAACGAGGCTCAGCGCGTTGTCAGCATTCATCTGCAGGTCGGAGAACTGCGCGATATTACTGAAGAGTGGGTGCAGCGCTACTTTGATTATCTAAGCCGCGGAACAATAGCTGAAGGGGGCAAGATCGCTATTAAGCGGATCCCTGCAGCACTGAAATGCCTGGAATGCGAAGAAATATTTAAGGCAAATATCAGGCAGGAAAAAATTATTTGCCCGGGTTGTGACAGCGTAAAAAATGAGCTGGTAGCGGGCAGTGAATTTCTAATTGAAAGTATTGAGGTGATTTAATGGACAGTATCCGTCTGATAAATATAAAAGAGAGTATTCTTGCCGACAATAAAGATCTGGCTGATCAAATCAGGGCAAAGCTCGGCATCAATAAAGTCTTTATGCTGAACCTGATGGCTTCGCCGGGAGCGGGAAAAACAAGTCTGATTATTGAAACCCTGCGCCGGGTGAAGAGTGATTATGGCGTGGCAGTAATCGAAGGCGATATTGAGTCTCAGGTTGACTCTGAAAAAGTAGCGGCAGAGGGGGTTACTGCCGTTCAGCTTCGCACTGGAGGCGCCTGCCATCTTGATGCGCCAATGGTGAAAGCTGCTCTGGATACTATAGCTCTAGACAAAATTGACGCGGTAATCATAGAAAACATTGGCAACCTGGTTTGCCCAGCCGAATTCGATACCGGGGCGCATCGTAAGGCGATGATTTTATCTGTTCCGGAAGGTGATGATAAGGTTCTTAAATACCCACTTATGTTCTCGGTTTGTGATGTTCTGGTGATCAACAAAACTGATTATCTGGGCAGCTCTGATTTCAACATGGAGACCCTGGTGGAGAGGGTCGCTAGATTAAACCCCGCCATGCGCATCTTTAAAACTTCCTGCAAAACAGGAGAAGGTTTTGAAGAATGGTGCAGTTGGTTTAAGGGCGAAATAGACGCCATTAAAAGCTAATATCTTCAGCACGTAAAGTGGCGCTTTATATTTTGCCCCTTACCTCCAGCATGCGCATCATCTGCTCAATGCTGTTCTTCGGCAGTTCCCGCCGCTTTTCAGCTGGCTTTTCTTTTAAACTGATCGCTTCGGAAGGGCAGCGTGTCACACATACTCCACAGCCAATACAGCGTTTCTCCAGTATAAATGCGGGCCCATCATCCGAA
>CAYWDA010000134.1:0-9898 GCA_964456945.1 uncultured Syntrophomonadaceae bacterium | reverse complement strand
TTTGATGCTATTAAAATGGGTGATCACGGCCTGCCGGTAGTTAATATTGAGAAATGCACCGGTTGCGGACTCTGTGCTACGGCCTGTCCGCGGCATATTATCCAAATGTTGCCTAAAGGTGATGCAGGGCACCTGGTGCTTTGCAGTTCTCATGAGCGTGGAAAAACTGTCTCCAGTGCCTGTGAAGTCGGCTGTATAGCATGCAAAGCTTGCATCAAGGCCTGCCAGCAGGAAGCGATTGTCATGGAAGACAACCTTGCCGTTATTGATCTGGAGAAGTGCAATGATTGTGGGGAGTGTGTGCTCAAATGCAAGCCGGGTACCATTCACAGGCGTTCAGCGATTCCTTCTGCGGCAGAAGCGCTTACCAGGGCGAAAGAGACAGCGGCAGAAGCCGAATCAGCATAAATTACCATGTTCTCCATTCCGGGGTAGCTTAAATATGAAAAAAACGTGGATAAACTATTTTGGCACTATTTTAGTATTGTTTATTTTTTGGGTGGCCGTCAGCGGCACTTTAAAATGGCCGCAGCTTATGGTTGGTCTGGCAGCGGCAATTTTTGTAACCTATTTTAACCGTAATCTTTTAATAACAGCGGCAGAGAGTCCACCGCTAAGTTTTAAAACGCTGCTCTGGCTAACGGGTTACTTTGTATCGCTTCTGATCGATATTGTCAGGGCTAACTTTCAGGTGGCCTGGATTGTTTTGCATCCCAGGATGCCGATTGAACCAAATCTGGTTCCCCTGGAAGTAGATCTGGACAGGGTTGCCGGAAGGGTTCTGCTGGCCAATTCGATTACTCTTACCCCCGGAACACTGACCATCCTGGCTGACGAAAAAAATTTTTTGGTTCATGCGCTCACCTTTAAAAGCGGTGAAGATCTTAAACACTGGCCGCTTATTAAAAGATTAAAACAGATGGAGAGAGGTAATCATTGAATACCGGACAAATACTTGATCTATTATATAGTCTTGGTGCCGTACTGGTTATGCTGATGATCTTTCTTTCACTGATCAGGGCGCTGATCGGGCCTACTGCGTCTGATCGTATAACGGCGATCAATATAATCGGCACCAAAACACTGATTATTATTACCCTTATAGCCCGTGTTTACGGGCAGGAATATTTTCTGGATATTGCTATGATTTATGCGCTTATGAGTTTTATCACAACTATTGGTGTGGCCAAGTACCTTGAGAAGGGAGCCCTCGAATGAGCAGAGCATGGCTTGAAACAGGTATAGATATCATTTCAATTATCTCCCTCGTGGGGGGACTATTCTTTCTCTTTGTCGGGACGGTAGGTCTGCTCCGCCTGCCCGATGTTTACAACCGTTTGCATGCCACTACCAAGTGCGACACACTTGGCGCCGGTCTGCTGCTGCTTTCTCTGGCTCTTCAGAGCAGCCTTGCTGTAGGGATCAGGCTAATTTTACTTGCTGTTTTTATTCTGGTTACTAACCCTACAGCTGCCCATGTTATTGCCAAAGCTGCCTATAAAACAGGTATTAAGCCAATTTTAAGCGGGAGGCTGGCCGATGATGACTGAGCTGCTAAATATTCTGTTGCTCTTATTTTTAATCATCTGTGCCATCGGGGTGGCCTATATACGCGACCTGCTTAGCGCAGTAATTCTTTTTTCTGCCTTTGGGCTGGTAATGGCGATTATTTGGCAGCAGTTAAGTGCGCCTGATGTGGCCATGGTCGAAGCGGCGCTGGGAACCGGGGTTGCCTCTTTGCTAATGATTGCCGCTATCAGTAAGACCAAAAGAGTAGAATAAACAAGCACCGGGGAGGTTTCAGAGCGATGACCATGATTGCCGTATTCTTTTTTATAGTCCTCACCCTGATTCTCAGGTTTTTGATCGGTGTTGATGCCAGATCTATTATCACTTTTTATCTGCTCGGTTTAATTATTTTCCTCTTCGGTTTTACCGTTGCGGAAATGCCTGCCTTCGGAAGCCCCTTAAGTCCGGCTTTTAACGAAGTGCCCCAGCGTTACCTTGAAATGGGCACCGCTGAGACCGGCGCTTTAAATATTGTGAGCAGCGTTATTAACGATTACCGGGCGTTCGATACCTTAGGGGAAGCGACTGTTCTATTCGTAGCTATAGCCGCTGTAATTGCAACGCTTAAATCTCACTGACTATGGGGAGGGAACTGTTATCGACGATCAAATAGTACGTATAACCAGCAGGCTGGTTGTTCCCTTCATTCAGGTTTACGGTATTTATGTAATCCTGAACGGGCATCTAACCCCGGGCGGTGGTTTTTCCGGCGGGGCAATTTTTGGCGCCAGTCTGGTTCTAATTGCTCTTTCTTTCAATCTTGAAGCGGGGGTTAAGCAGATATCGCACAATACTGCCTCAATCCTGGAAAGTGGCGGCGCTCTTGGTTACGCTTTAACGGGGCTTGCGGCTCTTTTTCTTGGCGGCAGCTATCTGGCAAACCGGTCTGCCGGCTTTCCAATCGGTGAAGCAGGTCAACTTTTCAGCTCAGGTGCTATTTTGGTGATTACTGTTTTTGTGGGTGTTAAAGTGGCCAGCACCATTGTCACACTTTTTTATAACATCATTGAGGGAGAGAAATAGTTTGGATACACTGGAAGGTATCGTGACAAATTATTACTATATGGTAGCGATCATTCTGTTCGTTATCGGCATGTTTACCATGCTTACCCATTCAAACCTGATAAAAAAAATTATTGCTATGAATATCATGGACACATCGGTCTTTTTGCTTTTTGTCGCCATCGGCTATACCTACGGTGGTCAGGCGCCTATCTACAGGGAAGGGGTTGAAGTAATTTATGTGAACCCTTTGCCTGGATCACTAATGTTAACCGGTATCGTGGTTGCTGTTAGTGTCACAGCCTATGCCCTGAGTCTGGCCGTAAAAATATACCGCTATTACGGAACTTGTGATTATGATGAAATTTGTGAAATAAGGAGCCAAAAATAGTGGTTTTCAGCGGGCATTATCCTGCCTTAATCGTGGTGGTTCTATTTATTGCAGCATTTGCTGCGCCCCTGCTCTATCGTCAGGTAAAGATGCTGACGGTTTATTTCATTATGGCTGCCCACATTATAGCATTGGCAATGGCTGTTCTTTTGCTAATAAATGTTCAGCAGCACGGTCCTGTCCTTTATCACATGGGCGGGTGGCCGCCACCCTGGGGTATTGAGTTTAAAGCAGATCCCCTGCGTCTCTACATGGTTATAGTAGTTCTAACGGTCAGTCTCTGGATTTTTTTCTACGCTGTGCGCGACTTGCAGCATGAACTGAAAATAGAGGTTATCGGCTGGTATTATACACTCTATACTGTTTTGGTGGGCGCTATGGCGGGGATGGCCCTGACCAATGATCTTTTCAATCTTTTTGTTTTGATGGAAATAGCTGCCATAGCAGCCTGTGCAATCATCTCAATTAAAGAAGATCGAGCCTGTCTCGAAGCCAGTTTTAAATATTTGATCTTAAGCGCTATGGGTACCGGCTGCTTTCTGTTGGGAGTGGCCATGCTTTATATGGTTACCGGTTATCTGAATTACAGCTTTTTACAGGCGGCGCTGCCTGAGGCCCTTGCTCTTTACCCCTTGAATATCTTTACAGCAGCGGCCCTTTTCATAGTTGCTTTTGGCACCAAGGCGGCACTGTTTCCGCTGCACGTCTGGCTACCCGATGCTCATGCCTCAGCCCCATCACCATCCAGCGCCATGCTTTCCGGCCTGGTCATTAAAATTTATGCTTTTGTTTTTATGTTGATCTTATACGAGGTTTTCCCCCGCTATCTACTCGAGCAGATTCCTTTGGCCGATATTGTTTTATGGCTGGCTGCTTTGGGTGTAATCTTTGGGTCTATCTATGCCATGTTGCAGAGCGATTTAAAGAAAATGCTTGCCTATTCGAGTATTGGGCAGATTGCCTATATCTTTATGGGCATTGGTCTGGACCATAACCTCGCCCTGGTTGGCGGGCTCTATCACATTATGGTTCACGCCTTCACCAAGGCCATGCTTTTTATGGCGGCAGGGGGGATCATCTATTCTACAGGAGTGCGCCAGATTAAAGACTTAGCATCCATCGGGCGGGTTCTTCCGCTGACCATGCTGGCTTTCACCATTGGCAGCGCTTCAATGATCGGGATACCCGGTACGGGAGGGTTAATCAGCAAATGGTACCTTGCCCTTAGCGCACTGGAAAGCGGCCGCCCTGTTTTTGTCCTGATTATTCTTGCCGGCAGCCTTTTAAACGCAATCTATTATATGCCAATTGTCATTAATGCATTTATGCATCAAGGTGATTTTAATGGCGAAGTTAAGCCTGTTCCGGGATACATGAAAATTTCGCTTGTTATCGGCATGGTTGCAGTGGTCGCTGCCGGTATTGTCTCCAAGCCGGTGGTTAGCCTGTTGGAAAAAGCGGTGGTGCCGTTTTTTTAAGGAACCGACCATATATTCTGCGGAGTTAAAAGGTTTTTATAAGTTATTTGCAGTTGATAGTTGAAATATTCAGGTAACAACGGCTATAATAGGCTATAATGGATTTTGGAGGTGGTTGCATTGAACGATACAACAGTTATAGCCATTCTAATTACTATAGTGGGCTTTCCGATCGTCATGACCCCGGTAATCATGTACTCTGACCGGGTTTCAGAAAAACTGCGCAATAGCCTGGCTCTGGTTACTTCTGCAATTGCCTTTATCCTGACTCTTACGCTATACCCTTCAGTGGCTGGCGGCCGGATTGTTCAATACACTCTCTTTGAAGTGCTGCCCGATCTTGAGATTTCACTGAGGCTTGATATCTTAAGCTTTTGTCTCGCTGTTCTGGCCACTTTTATCTGGTTTCTCTGCACTGTTTATTCTGTCGACTATATGGCTAAAGAGCACGCCTGCGGTCGTTATTATCCGGTTTTAATTTTTACCCTGGGCAGCTGCCAGGGCATCTTTTTTGCCGGCGATCTCTTCAGCTTATTTGTTTTCTTTGAATTGATGTCAATCGTTGCTTATATCCTGGTTATTCATGAAGAAACCGAAGAAGCTTTAAAGGCGGGCTACAAATACCTGGTAATGACAATCATTGGCGGGCTGGCGCTCTTTTTCGGTATTATCATTGTTTTTGAACTTGGTGGAACAGTATCGCTCGGGGTCGGAACAATTATTGATGAAAGTTCTTTACTGGCGCTGATTGCTTTTATCTGTTTCCTGATCGGCTTCGGGATGAAAGCAGGCATGTTCCCACTCCATGTCTGGTTACCCGATGCGCACCCCGTCGCTCCGTCGCCGGCCAGTGCCCTGTTGTCCGGGGTGATGCTTAAAACCGGCGCTTATGGTCTGCTGCGGGTGATATTTAACGTATTTTCACCGGCCTTGCTGCAGAACAGCGGCTGGGATACAATTTTAGGCGTTCTGGCGGTAATTACTATTTTACTTGGTTCGGCGGTTGCCCTGACCCAGACCGATATCAAGCGCCGCCTTGCCTACTCCAGTATCAGTCAACTCGGTTATGTTTTGCTCGGTTTAAGTATTCTCAACAACAATGCAATTACCGGTGCTGTGTTTCATATTTTTAGTCACGCTTTTATGAAGAGTACTCTCTTCCTTGCAGCCGGTGCGGTGATCTGGAAAACCGGCATACGCAATATCAATGATATGAAAGGCCTCGGCAGGCAGATGCCAATTACAATGGGTTGTTTTTCAATTGCCGCCCTGGCGATGATCGGTATTCCGCCGCTGAACGGTTTTTTGAGCAAGTGGACCCTGGCGCTTGGCGCACTTGATGCCAATATGCCATTCTATGTTCTGGTTCTTCTGATCAGCAGTCTTCTGAATGCTCTTTACTACCTGCCGATTCTAATCCCGGCCTTTTTTGAACTGCCCGAAGGAATCGCCCATGATCCACATGATCATCATGATATCAAGGTCAAAGTTCAGGAAGCGTCTCCGCGTATGCTAAGCGCTATCGTTGTTCTGGCCCTCTGTACTATCTTTTTCGGCCTGACTCCGAACAATATTACTTTTGCTCTTTCTCGTCTCACAGCGGCGTTTCTTCTGCTGGGGGGGAACCTTTAATTGGTTGCTGCTGCCCCTGAACAGATTAACACAGCCACTCAGATCTACTATTCCAGTTTGCCACTCTGGATCACGCTACTGCCCATTCTGATCGGAATCGCAACATATCTTTTGAAAGATCAATGGGAGACGGCGCGCAAGGGCGTATCGCTTGCAGCTGCCGCGCTGGCTTTAGGTGGAGTGGTTCTGCTCTTTCCGCTTGCCCTTAGCGGGACAGTTTGCTTTGATCTGATTAATTTTATGCAAATGGGTCTTTTTTTTAAGGTAGATATTATTGGTTGGATCTTCGCTTTTCTAATAACCTTGGTCTGGTTGTTGGCAACAATATTTTCTTTTGCCTATATGGATCACGAGCATAACCGCCGCCGCTATTACAGTTTTTTAATTGTCACGCTGGGTGCTACACTAGGGGTGGTTTTAGCCGGTGACTTTTTTACCCTCTTCCTTTTCTTTGAATTGATGACCTTTAGTTCCTTTGTGCTTGTGATCCACGAACAGGATAGAGAGGCGATGAAGGCCGGTATTCTATATCTCTACCTGGGGGTTGCCGGCGGCTTAAGCCTGCTTTTTGCGATCATGATGCTCTATGGAACAACCGGGTCCGTGGATATTGTTCCCGTTCTCCATGAATTGGGGGGGCAGAAAACCGCTATTTATATCTGCTTTTTAATCGGTTTTGGGATTAAAGCTGGCCTGGTTCCCCTGCATATCTGGCTTCCTCAGGCTCACCCGGTGGCTCCTTCACCGGCCAGTGCCCTGCTTTCAGGGATTATGATTAAAGCCGGAGCTTATGGTATCCTGAGAGTTTCCCTGATACTGTTTTCACCATCCGGAGAAATTATTGCCGCTGAAAGTGCCTATCTTATAGCAATTGGTAACGTCCTGATGTGGATCGGTATAGTGACGATGCTCTCCGGGGCGGTGATGGCCTTGCTGCAGGGGAACATGAAGCGTATATTGGCTTACAGCAGCGTGAGCCAGATTGGTTATATCGCCACTGGTCTGGGTGTGGCTACTTTTCTCGGTATAGAAGGTGGAATGGGCTTTGCCGGGGCAGTATATCATATTATCAACCATGCTTTTTTTAAGGCCGGTCTCTTCATGATGGTTGGCACTATCTATATTTATACCCACGAACTGGAACTATCGCGTCTGGGTGGTATGCTTAAAAAAATGCCTCTGGTAGCGGTTACCTTCATAGTTGCTGCCTTCGGTATTGCCGGTATCCCCGGTTTCAATGGCTACCCGAGCAAGACCCTCATTCATGATTCGCTTTTAATTGCCATTAAAGATTATGGTTGGCTTAGCATTGAGTTGGCAGAGAAAATTTTTGTGCTGACCAGCGCCATTACAATCTGCTATTTTATAAAGCTGTTCAGAGGTGTGTTCCTTGGCCCGGTTCCGGAAAAACTGGACAAGAGTTATCAATTGCCTGCTTCAATCAATGCAGTGTTGAGCAGTTTTGCACTGATCATTATCGCTATCGGCCTTTTCCCTAATTTTATCCTGGAACGTGTCATTGTACCCGCTGCCGCATTACTTAATTATGAAGGGTACGCCATGGATCATCTCTATCACTTTCATTTTTTCGAGTGGCATCCCCTTGAGGCAATGTTGGTGGTGGTGGTTCTCGCCCTGCTAATTTACCTGCCTGGTGCTTACAGACATTGGTTTGACTGGCAGCCACCCTGGTGGCTCAGTATTTATGCCCTGGTTTACAGACCGGTTACCCACTGGCTGCTTAATCTTACCGGTTGGGCCGGTGTCGTGATAGATTCCTCGGTTGACAGTGCCTATTGCCGGTCAGGCAGTGCAGCCAGAGTCTGGTGCGGTTACTTCGGAAATCTTGATTCAGGTCTCGATAAGTTCTATGAAAAGTCAGGAAAGACAGCGCGTAAGCTTGCCGAACGTTCAACCGCTATGGATGCGAAGCTTGACGAGTTTTATGAGAAATCAGGCAAGGCGGCCAGAAAATTGGCTGATCGTTCCAGTGATATGGATTCAGCTTTGAACGAAGCCTACCTGAAAACCGGCCAGGCGGCAAAAAAAATGGCTCAGCAGACTTCTGACGTTGATCGGGCTATGAATAAAATTTATGATCAGGCCGGCCAGACAACCCGCAGCCAGATCGAAAAGCGCTTGAGCGAAAAGAAAGAAAAGACGAAATTATTTGATCCTTCCCGCTGGTCAACAAAAAACCTGAACTTTGATACTCTGCTTTTGGTTTTGGTTCTTGGTGTGGTTTTGTTTGTGGTATTTTACTTTGGACGCATGAGATAAGGTGCA
The DNA here is from genome assembly GCA_964456945.1 of uncultured Syntrophomonadaceae bacterium. Taxonomy (GTDB): domain Bacteria; phylum Bacillota; class Dethiobacteria; order DTU022; family DTU022; genus CAYWDA01. The sequence continues at coordinate 1,540 of CAYWDA010000134.1, read as the reverse complement.
GCAGATGCAGACCGTTAATAAGCCTTTCTATCTTATTGCAGCCCTGGCTGTATTTGTTAGCATCCTATTTACCTACTATCATAATCGTCCGTCGGAAAGGTTATATCAGTATTATCATGTAACGATGGACACCCAGGTAGAGTTGCTTTTTTTTGAAGGGAGCAGCAGTAAAGCTGAACGAATAAGCAATGCTGTTTTTGCGGAGATGGAGCGCCTCGAAAATATCTTCAGCCGCAGCCATCAGGAAAGTGAGATTAACCTGATTAACCGGAGCGCCGGGATTGAACCTGTCTCTGTCGGTCATGAGATGCTTTCTGTCGCCAATCAGGCAAAATACTATGCGCAGTTGAGCGAGGGGGCCTTTGACCCCACGATAGCCCCCCTGATCGATCTGTGGGGCTTCCTGGGGCAGGCATACCGGGTGCCCTCAGAAGCAGAGATCAGTGCAGCTCTTCCGCTGGTCAATTATAGCCTGGTTCAAATTGATAACAACCGGCAGTCTATCTACCTGCCTGAGAAAAAGATGGCTCTTGAGCTTGGTGGCATCGCGAAAGGTTTCATAATCGATCGGGCACTCGATATACTTACTGCTGCGGGAGTTGAGCACGCTTTTATTAATGCCGGTGGCGATATTGGCCTGCACGGGTCTAAACCCGGGGGCAGCCCCTGGCAGATCGGGGTCAGGCACCCGCGCGAAGAAAATAAGATTATTGCTGTGCTGCCCGTTAGCGGCGGCGCGGTTGTCACTTCTGGTGACTATCAGCGTGCTTTTGTGGAAGAGGGAGTTAAATACCACCATCTACTGAATTCCAGGAGCGGACTGCCGGCCCGGGAACTGGCCAGCGTTACGATTTATGCCGCTACGGCGCTTGAGGCAGATGCCCTGTCGACAACCGTGTTTTTGCTTGGCCCGCTTAGAGGTTTGGCTTTGATCGAAAAGATGGCCGGTGTTGAAGGCATTCTGATTACACCTGCTATGGAGATTCTCATTTCGGACGGCCTGGCAGATCTGGTTGAATTGGAACCTTAGTTTTAAATTATTGGAAGGAGCTATGATGCCTGAAACTGTATTTAAACTGCGAAATCGATTAAACTACCTCACTTACCTGGCTGTGTTGATTACCTTTGCCGTAGTAATCCACACGGTTGAGGCTGCTTTGCCGCTGCCAATGCCGGTGCCCGGGGTCAGGCTGGGCCTGGCGAATATCATTACATTGCTGACCTTGATTCTTTTCGGTTTACGCAGCGCCCTGCTTGTTTCTGTTTTGCGCTCTGTAATCGGCAGTCTTTTTATTGGCGGTTTATTCGGTTTCGGATTCTGGCTAAGCATAACTGCTGGAGTAACAAGCTGTGTGGTCATGGCCCTTGTTCTGATTTTGAAAAAAAAAGGACTGATCAGTCTGGTTTCTGTCAGTGTGATTGGCGCGGCTGTCCATAACCTGACCCAACTGACACTGGCAGCTTTGATAATTTCAAATATGGCTCTGCTGCAGGGGTATTACCCTTTATTGCTTTTATTGTCGGTTCCTACGGGTATTTT
>CAYWDA010000133.1:0-13061 GCA_964456945.1 uncultured Syntrophomonadaceae bacterium | reverse complement strand
ATTTCAGGTTGTTGCTGTATTTGATAAACCCGATTTTCAGGGCTTGCAAGGAAAATTAATGCAGATCAGCGATGTTGAAGAGGTCGTTCTGACACCCTGGCCGGGAGAAAATACAACAGCTCCTGAGCAGCAGGAAGAACCGGAATCGGATGTTGCTGTTGCGGTCGCAAGCGAATCAGATCTGCCTGTTGAAGCTCCTGCAGAGGCAGTTCCGGCATCAGCGCCGGCCTCAACTGACGAAACAGGTCAGGTGGTGAAAGCGGCCGATAAGATGGTCAGAGTTGAAACCCAGAAGCTTGATGACCTGGTTAACCTGGTCGGTGAAATGGTAGTAGCAAGGACAAGAATAGTTGAAATTGGTCGTGGCTTCAGTGAAGATCTTGACAGCACCATTGATCAACTGAAACGTTCGATAACCAACCTGCAGGACACCGCTATGGAACTGCGCATGGTTCCGATCAAGCAGGTTTTTGAGCGCTTTCCGCGAATGGTCCGTGATCTTTGTCGCGGCAAAGGAAAACAGGTTGAGCTGCTGATCAGTGGCGAGGAGACTGAGCTTGACCGCTCGATAATCAACCGGCTTTCAGACCCCCTGGTTCACTTGCTGCGTAACTCCTTTGATCACGGAATTGAGACACCTGATGAGCGGAAGAAGAAAGGTAAAAACCCTGAGGGCTCCATTTTGCTGCAGGCACGTCATGAAGGCAACCAGGTGGTAATTACTGTTGAAGATGACGGAGCAGGAATTGATCCGCAGCGCATTGGCGAAATTGCCGTAGAAAAAGGAGTGCTCAGTAAGGCTGAACTGAGCCAGCTTAGCAAAGACGATATGGTCAGCCTCATATTTTTCAGCGGTTTTAGTACTTCTGCCGAAGTTACAGATGTCTCCGGTCGTGGAGTAGGTATGGATGCCGTAAGAAACAGCATCGAAGCCCTGCACGGTTCAATCGAAGTCTACAGTGAAATTAATGTGATGACCCGTTTTGTGCTGCGCCTGCCCCTGACCCTGGCCATTATCAAAACGCTCCTGGTTAAATCTGCCGGTCAGTTGTATGCCATTCCGGTAGAGACAATCAGGGAAAATGTTTATCTTGATCGCAGTGAAATTAAGTCGATACGCGGTAATCCAGTTGTGAACCTCAGGGGTGAGGTCATTGCGCTCTACTCCCTGAGCGGTCTGCTTGGTTTTGGCAGCGGTGAGCTTCCTGAAGGGGAATGCTCTGTGGTTATTGTCGAGTCGGCAAACCGTAAAGTAGGTTTTGTAGTTGATGATCTGGTCGGTCAGCAGGAGATTATGATAAAATCACTAGGAAGCTTTCTTAAAGGCCTGAAAGGGATTGCTGGCGCCACAATTCTTGGCGACGGCTCAGTAACCCTGATTATAGATGTTACCGGTCTTTTAAGTGAAGGGAGGGAATACGTTGAGCAAAACCGTATTAGTTGTTGATGACACTGCATTTATGAGAATGACCTTAAAAAACATGCTAGAAAAGAATGGGTATGAGGTGGTTGGTGAAGGAGAGGATGGAGCAAAAGGGGTTGACCTTTACAAGCAATTAAAGCCATCGCTGGTGACAATGGATATTACCATGCCAAATATGGATGGAATCACGGCGATCAAAGAGATCATGAGCTTTGACCCTTCTGCTGCGGTAATAGTTGTCAGCGCCATGGGTCAGAAGAGCCTGGTTATCGAGGCGCTGAATGCCGGCGCCAAAGATTTCGTGGTCAAGCCTTTTCAGCCGGATCGCATTTCTGAAGCATTGGCAAAATTAGGCGGTTAAAAGGGTTTATCACGGTCGGCTGCAGTAACTAAGCTTGCTCACAGACTTTCCTTCTTTTAAGGGAAAACCGTTTTCGCTGCTGGGAGGATTTTGATGGAAACAGTTCACGTAAAAATTGCTGATCTTGCTGTCCTAAAAAATGACGGAGTATTGGTTACTTTCGGGCTCGGTTCTTGTATCGGCATTGCGCTTTATGATCAGAATTCAAAGGTTGGCGGGTTGGCGCATATTCTTCTCAACGACAGCAGCAAATTTATCCGACCCGGTGACAATAGTGTTAACCCGGCAAAGTTTGCCGACACCGCTGTGCCCTGCCTGATAGAAAAAATGACTGCTCTTGGTGCCCGTAAAAGCAGCCTTAATGCCAAAATAGTCGGGGGAGCCAGTCTTTTTAATTTTAAATCTGAATCTGGAAATGTAGGGGATAAAAATATTGAAGCAGTCAGGTCAGTATTAAAGAAGGAAGGTATAAAAATATCTTTCGAAGAAGTCGGTGGCAGCTGCGGCAGGACGATGCGTTTATTCGTTGATAGCGGTGAGATAACGATCACTACTGCTGGTAAAGGAGCCATGAGAAATTGAAAAAAGTACGTGTACTGGTAGTTGAAGATTCTGCTATGATGCGCCTCCTGATCGGTGATATCATTCGCAGTCATCCTGAACTTGATCTTGTGGCAACGGCCCGTGATGGTTTGGACGCTCTTGAAAAGATTCGCAGTGATCGCCCGGATGTGGTCACCATGGATCTTGAAATGCCACGATTAGATGGCATAGAAACATTGCGCCGGATCATGGCTGACAAGCCCCTGCCTGTGATCATGATCAGCAGTCATACCAAAAAAGGGAACGAAAGCACAATGAAGGCTCTCGAAGCCGGTGCTGTCGATTTTATCGCTAAACCGGCTATGAGCTCAATCGAAGAATCAATTGAAGAGCTACGGGCAGTTTTACCGCAAAAAATTATCACTGCTGCAACTGCCCGTGTTGATTTAATAAGCTCAGCCATACAGCCAAAAGTTGAAAAGCCGGGAGCAGAAAAGCGGGTTATCAGTGGCAGGGGCAGACCGAAGGTTATCGTTGCGATCGGTTCCTCGACTGGCGGCCCAAAGGCGTTGGAATCGGTTTTTAACACCATTCCTGCTGATTTGCCGGCTTCAGTATTAGTATCCCAGCACATGCCACCCGGTTTTACACTCTCTTTCTCGCAAAGGCTAAATACAATGTCACCCTTGGAGGTCAAAGAAGCTGAAGATGGTGATCTTCTGCAATCCGGGTTAGCCATGGTCGCCCCCGGAGGGTATCACATGATTGTGAAAAAAGGTTTGATTTGCCTCGATAATGGGCCAAAAGTAAACTATGTTAAGCCTTCGATCGATGTAATGCTTGAATCACTTGTAGAATGCGAACAAAAAGTGTTAGTGGTTATTATGACCGGAATGGGTAAGGATGGAGCCGCGGGGGCAGCCGCTTTAAAAAAAGTAAAGAAAGATACTGTTATTATTGCCCAGCATCCTGCTACGGCCCTGATTGCCAGCATGCCTGAAGCCCTCCTCAAGAGCGTTACCTGTGATGCACAGGTTCGCCTTGAAAAATTGGCGATCGAGATAGACCGTTATGCACGCGCCTTAGCCTGATCACTTTCCCTGGCATTTTGAGAGGAGCATAATTCTTTGAAGGAAAAATGGGATTTTACAAGGTTTAAAAAAGAATTCTTCCAATATACCGGGCTCGATCTTGATTGCTATAAAGATAAACAGATGGAGCGAAGGATAAGCCAGTTATTGGTTCGGGAAGGTTTTGATGATCTCAGTGTTTTTTTCGGCACTATTAAAACTGATAAAGAACAGCTGCACAAATTTTATACCTACCTGACGATCAACACCTCGGTCTTTTACCGGGATGGTAAGATCTATGACTACCTTCAAAAGACTGCCCTGATCGATCTTCTAAAAAAGTTTGATCGACTGAACATCTGGAGTATGGGCTGTTCACATGGTGAAGAACCCTATACACTCGCTCTTATTCTTGACGAGCTTTCGGCTCTCAGCCGGGCTTCGATTATGGCCAGTGATATAGATGATAAGGTGCTGGATATGGCCCGTGAAGCCAGGTATACTATAAATCAACTTGAAAAAGTGCCACCGAATATCTTGAAAAGTGCATTTACCCGGGAAGAAAGCTGCTATTATCTCATACCGAAATACAAGCGTGTTATTAATTTTCAAAAACATAATCTATTGGATCCGATTTATAAGAATATCTCTCCCCTGCATCTGGCTCTATGCCGCAATGTTTTTATCTATTTTAAAACAGAAGTACAGGAGTCAATTATCGAGCAGGTTTCCAAACGTATCGTCCCCGGAGGCTATTTTATCATCGGGAGTGCAGAGTTTATCAACAAACCGGAGCGATTCAAACTGGAAAGGAAAATACCTTCTATTTATCTAAGATTGGCCTGATTGGATCAGGCGTCTGGAGGGTGCGATGTTTGGAAAACGCAGGTTGACCTTAATTACATACTTTCTGGCTGTCGCTATATTTTTACTCAGCGCCTCCGGAAACGGCCCTTCAATGCTTAAACGCCTTGTTGGATTAAGTTCAGAGGCTGCTGAACCGCTTAAGCCTGAGATCACTTCGGTAAGAACTGAGCGAATATTGCTTGAAGGTTCGCCCTGGGAAACGGTGCTTTATATTACTGCATCGCCCAATCCGGGGCAGACCGTTATGGTTATCGGGGGTATTCACGGCAACGAACCGGCCGGTCACCTTGCGGCGGAGAGCATTGCCTCATGGGCAGTTGATTGCGGAACCCTGATTGTTCTGCCGCGAGCCAACAACCCGGCAATTGCTGATCAGAACAGAAACGGGCCGGGGGGCTTAGATTTGAATCGTGTTTTTCCCGGCAGTTACCAGGGTGACCCGACCGAAATGCTTGCTGCGGCTATATTTGAAGTAATTAAAGAGTTTGAACCGGCCTGGGTCATAGATCTGCATGAAGCAGAAAATTTTGAGCGAGATCTTCCCGGTGCTTTAGGACAAACATTTATCTATCCCCGGGGTTCTAAGTCTCTTGACATAATTCAGGAACTTTTGATTGCCGTCAATCGTACCATCTACCTTGAAAAAGATCATTTTATTCTTTTACGCGGCATGGCCTCTGGCAGCGTTATTGAGGCTGCACAGTTTGCCGGAGCTGAGGCTGTAATCATTGAAACCTGTATGCAGATGCCCAGTGCAGATCGCGTTAAATACCACCGCCAGGTTGTCGGTTCTTTACTATACCTGCTTGGCACAACCGTCTATTAGTATTGACAACGGGAGTGAACCGGTTGGACAGCAATATACTAAACGCTCTCTTACGGGACCCGGTCATAAACCGGCTTACCGCAGCACAGCCAGCCTCCATCAGGGCCAGTCTTCCGGAGACTTTGGTGGCAAAAGTCATTTCGCTAAAAGGTGATCTCGCCTCGCTGCGCTGGCAGGATGGCAGTTTTACAGCCTCGCTCAGCGCCAGGGTGACACCCGGGGAAACTTTACTCTTAAAATATAATGGTGTCAAGCAGGGCAGCTCGCATTACCGGATCATGGCTCGTTTCCCTCTAGGCGGAGAAAGTGGAGAAGTATCTTACCGTGATTCAAATGAGCCCCTCTTATTCGGCATGATGCCAGAAACCCGTTCCGGTCGAGAAACTGTGCCTGCTCTGGTCCGTTTTTTACCCCAGAAAAAGGGCGGAGCAGATTCAGGAGGCGAGCTGAAACCGTTGCTCGAGCTTTTCATTGATACGGAAAGCTTTGGTTTGGTCTTAGCCCGCTTCTATTATCACAAAGATGATCGTTTGCAGTGCCGCTTTATTGTTGAATCGCAGGAAGCCGGTGAAGCACTACAGGGTGAGGCTGAACGCCTGATTGAAGAAGCGGGCGGCACTAAAAGTGCCGATCAAAATGACTCGCTGCACTGGTCAGTCGGAAACCTGCGCCGGAGCGCTGCTGAAGTGTTGCATCAGGGCGGCTTTAGTCTCAACACACAAGCCTGAAAGGGATTGAAACTTTGGCTGAAGAAGAAAATATCAAAAAGAAAGAAATCAGGCGGGCAGTGGCCTTGCAATACCAGCCAGCCAAAAACCAGGCCCCAAAAGTTGCCGCAAGCGGCCGGGGTTGGCTTGCTGAACGTATTGTTGCCCTGGCCAAAGAAAACCAGATACCGATCATTGAAGATACTGCCCTGGTCAAAATCCTTGGCAATCTCTCCCTTGGTGAAGAGGTGCCGCGCGAGCTTTATGAAGCTGTAGCCGCAGTCTATGCTTTTATCATGGAAGCAGATCGACGCAAAGGAAGCATTTAATGAATATTAACGATAAAATAAGCACACTAATGCAACTGGAACAAAGAGGAATTCTTAAATATTTAGCGAATTGATCTAAGTTAAGCGACAAAACTTAGGGCAGCTTTCAAAACTTTTTTTGATAACCTGCGCTCTGATAGGTCTAATCCGGGAAAGGGTGTTTGTGGTGGTAGAAAATTTAGCTGTTGAAGATATCTTTCGCCCGGGCGACAGTGTAATGCTGGAATTTGTTGATAAAGGCGGGGTCATAAAAAATTACAAAACACGAATCGAAGATCTTGATAATGACTACCTGCTGCTGCAAATGCCAATTATTAAGCGAGTTCCAGTGCGTATTCGGGAAGGCCGAGAGCTGACTATCTGGAGGAAAGAGGAGCGTAACAAGCAGGCTTATGTTACCAGCGTCTATGTCATTGAAAACAGGCCTGGCAAGGTGTCGCTCCTGGTTTGCAGTAAACCTAAGCAAATAAGCGTGACTTCGCGGCGCCGTTTTTTTCGCTGTAGTGTAAGGTTGCCTCTTGAATATGAGGTTGAGAAAGATTACGCGGCCGGCACGGTTACAGACTTATCTTTAAGCGGCTGTTTTGCCCTGGTTGAAGCTGAGTCGCAGGTCAAAGACGGTTCTATCCTTCAGATGAGTATTGAGATACCGGGTCAAACCGAACTATGCCTTGTTGGTGAAGTAATCCGCGCCCAGAGCCTGGCGGGCAATAAAAAAATTGGTATTGCTGTTGACTTCAGGGAAATTACTGAAGGGATGCGGGATATTTTAAACAGCTACCTTTTTCAGCGTCAGCGTGAGCTGATCAGAAAAGGTGTCCTCTTCAATCAGGAAACAGATGATGATCTGCTTGGGCCTGAAGAAGACAGTCTGTAACCCTAAGCCGGTTGTTAAATAATTATTTGTTTGAAGGGTTTTATCCCCCGGGGAGGTTTTTTAGTGAATATTTACCTGGCCAGACAGCCAATATTTAATCGGCAGCAAAAAGTTGTTGCCTACGAGCTGCTTTATCGCTCAAATGAGGAAAATTATAACCCCGAACCTGACAGCAACCGTGCTACCTCGGAAGTTATCGCCAGCAGTTTTTTAAATATTGGCCTTGACAAACTGACCAGACGGAAAAAGGCCTTTATCAACTTTACCAAGCTTCTGCTGGAAGATGATACCGCATACTTACTTCCTAAAGATCTGGTAGCGCTAGAAATAACCGAGGACATTATTCCTGATCAGAAAACATTTGATGCTTGTGAAAAGCTATGTGAAAAAGGTTATTCACTAGTTCTCGATGATTTTGATTTGAATTCGAATTTTAAATCTATGCTTCATGTAATTGAAATTATTAAAATTGACTATCAGCAAAGCGATTGCAAAGAGCGGGCTGAAATAGTTGAGTTTATCAAGGCGCGAAACATAAAGCTACTGGCTGAAAAAGTTGAAACGGTAAGCGATTATGGCGACGCCATGTCAAGTGGCTTTGATTACTTTCAGGGATACTTTTTTTGTGAGCCGTCTATTGTCATCGGCAGGGAGATTCCAAGCACTAAACTGCATAATTTGCAGCTTCTGCAAGAAATTTATAAGTCTGAAATTGATTTCGATCGCGTAGAAACCCTGATCAAGCAGGATCCATCTCTTTCTTACAAACTGTTGCGCTTTATCAACTCCATTGCTTTTCCGGTTCGCTTTCCAATTCGGTCCATTCGTCAGGCAATGGCCTTGCTGGGTCAGCAGGAGATGATCAAGTGGGCCTCCCTGGTTGCTTTGCGCAACGTTGGTTACGATAAACCCGATGAATTAATAGTAACAGCCGTATCACGAGCCCGGTTCTGTGAATCAGTGGCCCTTGCAACAAATACTAAAAATCGCAGCGCTGATCTTTTCCTTACCGGGTTATTGTCACTTTTAGATACATTTCTTGATCAGCCAATGGAAAATATATTAAAAGAGCTGCCACTTGCAGAAGAGATTAAAGAAGCTCTACTCGGCCATGAAGGAGATTTTAAGAACATTCTTGATCTGGTCTTGCTTTATGAGAAAGGTTCATGGGAAAAAGCATTCGAAATAGCAGCCACAAAATATAACCTGGACGAAGTTGAGGTTATGTCCTATTATCTTGAATCGCTGGAACTGGCTGATATGGCCTGGAAGTAACCCTCTGCCTCATTTCATAACCTCTTCGCTAATTTGACAAGCATAAATACCCGTGTTAGCATTTTACTTGTAAGTTCTCAACGACTAGTTTATCTGCTAGATCTTTTAAAAGCTGAAAGGAGTAGAGCCATTTGATTTCTGAAACTGAACAAAAGGTGTACTCGACCCTGGAACAATTATCAATAGCCTATGCTCGCCATGAACACCCACCGGTTTACACTGTTGAAGAGGCAAATCAGTATTGGGAAGGTATTGAAGGGGCCCATGCAAAGAACTTGTTTCTAAGAAACAATAAGGGTAACCGGCACTATCTGGTTGTTTTGGAAGAGACTAAAAATGCTGATCTGGGAGGCCTCGCAGACAAACTTGGGTCAGGCAAACTTAGCTTTGCATCAGAGCGGCGTCTGATGGATAACCTGGGTCTTGAAACAGGCGCTGTATCACCATTTGGCCTGATTAATGATTCCGGTGGGGCGGTTACGGCGGTAATCGACCGAGACCTGGCAAAAAGCGAGAAGGTTAATTTTCACCCTAACGTTAACACGGCCACTATCACCATTGACTATAAAGATTTTGAGAAATTTCTAAAACACTGCGGCAACGAAGTGGTATACATTTAGGAGGAACAGGCTTGAAGGAGCTGAAAAGCATCCAGGGATTTCTACAGCAGGTCACTGGCGCTTTTGCCGGTGTTGTTGATATTGAAATTGGTGTGATTAGCAAAAACCTTGAAGTGATTGCTGGCAGCGGTTACTTTGAAAAAGAGGTTGGCGCTATCTACGACGACGGCTGTATGACCCACAAGATTCTTACCTCTTCCAGCGACGATTCCATATTCGTTGAAAATACCGTTCATGCAGTTTGCTGTGCCGAATGCGATTATTTTAAGCAGTGCGATGTTCTCGCCTTCCTGATGATTCCAATCGTTTACGATCAAGAAAAGATCGGTACAATTTCTCTACTTGCCTTAACTGAACAGCACAGGCGTAAATTGCTCAACCACTATGAAAAAATGCAGGATTTCTTAAGTAAACTTTGCAATACTATAGTTATAACCCTGAATGAAAAGAAGATGGAATCAAGAGTTACCAGCTTAATGAACCAGTTTAAAGATGTTATCAATTCAATCTATGAGGGGATCATAGCGGTAAATGTACAGGGGAAAATAACTAATATTAACCAGGCTGCCGAAAAAATGCTCAATCTTAGCCATAATAGCCAAAACGGCCACCATATAAAAACGATATTTCCCGATTTTAACCTTGAGAAAGCGCTCAGTGTTAAGGATGGTACCAGCAGCGATCAGTATTATGCCAACGAAGTTGCTTATTCCGCAGGCGGCAGTGAAACGCTGCGTCTCTTTTATAACATCACCCTCATGTACGAAGACTTTCGTGTTTCCGGAGCTGTTCTCTCTTTCAGGCGGAAGGAAGAAGTTGAAGAGATGGCCAGCAGGATAATGAAAAAAAACAGGCGCACAACTTTTTCGCGCATAATCGGCACCAGCAGTGAAATAACCGACATAAAAAATAAAATGAAGTTAATTGCCGCAACCGATTCCACCGTGCTGATTCGTGGTGATACTGGTACAGGCAAGAGCGTTTTTGCCCAGGCCATCCACGAGGAGAGCCCTCGCCGTAAAAAACAATTCGTTGCCATCAGCTGTGCGGCTATACCCGCCCCCCTGCTTGAATCAGAACTTTTTGGTTACGAAGAAGGCGCTTTTACCGGTGCCCGAAAAGGCGGCAAGCCCGGAAAGTTTGAAATTGCTCACGGGGGCACCATATTCCTTGATGAAATAGGCGATATGCCCCTTGATTTTCAGGTAAAACTGCTGCAGGTGATTGAGAATAAGACAATCGCCCGCATTGGCGGTGTTTCATTCAGAGATGTAGACGTAAGGATCATAACTGCCACAAACCGGGATCTTGAAGAGTTAATCCGCTTAGGCAGGTTTCGGGAAGATCTTTACTACAGAATCAATGTTATACCCTTCAAGCTTCCGGTGCTCAGGGCACGCCGGGACGATATCCTGCTGTTGATGCATCATTTTCTCGATTACTATTCAGGACGGCTTAGCAAAAAATTCTCTGGTTTTAATGATGATGCCTGTGAAGCGCTTCTTTCTTATCCATGGCCGGGCAATGTGCGCGAGCTTGAGAATGCCATCGAGTATGCAGTTAATATTGAAGCAGAATCAAGGATTGCCAGGGCTAGCCTTCCAGAAAAAATAACCCGCTTTATGAACAGCAGTGATCATGTCGGGCTTGAAGATTTAAACGTTCTTGAAGAAAAAGCAATTAAAGCGGCATTGCAGAAATATGGTTTCACAACGTATGGCAAAGAGCAGGCAGCTTCTGCCCTTGGTATTAGCAGGGCTACATTGTACAGGAAGCTAAAAAGCATTGAATTAGACGTTTCTTAAATTGAGAAAAGTTATCATTATGAGAAACGACTAAAAAGTCCAGTAAATAAAGGAAATTGTCTCTCAATTGAATTGAATAATTCTTGTTTTGAGAATGTGGTTGATTTGCTCAATGCGAACAACCGCTTTTTTATGCAGTAATAGCAGTCCTCTTTCAGATTTAGCTCTATTTGCCTACGTGGCATGAATATTGCTTTATTTAGGTATAGGCTGGTCATAGTGTGTTAATAGCAACCTGATTATAGCAACCTAAGAAGCTGGCCTGCCGTATCTGAGCTTTCATTTAAAGGGGGTCATAAATGGATTCTAATGTAAGAGAGCCTTTAGAAAAACATTTTAAAGGAGGTTTTTTTCTTGCAAAACGAAGGTAGCATCTATAAAAGCCCAACATTTTTAATCGCTTTAATCGTCATGATTGTGTTTGTTATTGTTGGCGTTGCCGCTCCTGAAGCTTTCGATGTTGTTGCCGGAAACCTTTTTAACTACATGGTAACTTCATGGGGTTGGTCTTTTATCCTTGGCGCCAGTATCTTTCTCTTTCTGATAGTTTTTCTGCTGCTCAGCCCGGTTGGCGAAATTAAGCTGGGCGAAGATGATGAAAAACCTGCCTACAGCAATCAAGTATGGTTCGCTATGCTCTTCAGTTGTGGTATGGGTATCGGCCTGCTTTTCTGGGGTGTTTCCGAACCAATCTGGCACTACATGTGGCCACCGATAGGAGAAGCCTATACGGCGGGCACTGTTCATGTAGCCATGCGTTATTCTTTCTTCCACTGGGGTTTTCATCCATGGGCTATCTATGCGGTAGTGGCCGGATCTCTGGCCTACTTCTCTTATCGTAAAGGTCTGCCAATGATGCTCAGTTCATGCCTCGAGCCGATTCTCGGCCGTAAAGGTATTGAAGGACCATGGGGCATCCTGGTCAATATTCTTGGTGTTTTTGCAACACTCTTTGGTCTGGCTACATCACTTGGCCTGGGTGCAATGCAGATTGCCGCCGGTTTGGAAAGCTTATTTGGCATTCCCAGCGGCCCGACAATCTGGGTTACCATTGTTGTGGTGGTCACCGCCGCAGCGGTTATATCTACTTCTACCGGTATTGACCGCGGCATTAAGTGGTTGAGCCAGATTAACATTGTAGTAGCCGGCCTGCTGATGCTGCTTGTCTTCATCGTTGGGCCTACTCTTTTCATCCTTAACATTTTCACCCATGCAACCGGAGATTACCTGCAGAATATCATTCACATGTCCTTTGGTATTGATGCCGCCGGTGAAGGAACCGAAGGCTGGTATGGTGCATGGACGATCTTTTATTGGGCCTGGTGGATAGCCTGGGCACCTTTCGTCGGCACATTTATTGCCCGTATTTCTCGCGGCCGCACTATCCGCAACTTTATTGTCGGGGTTATGCTAGTTCCCGTAGCGGTTAGTCTTGTCTGGTTCTCGGTTTTTGGTGGTTCAGCGCTCTACATAGAACATTTTGGCGCAGGCGGTATTGCCGATGCAGTATCGGCTGATTCAGCGATGGGCTTCTTTGCCCTGCTGCAGGGTCTTCCTGCTTCGAACCTGCTGATCATTGTGGCCATGTTCTCGGTAGCAGTATTCTTTGTCACCTCTTCCGACTCGGGAACGTATGTTAACGGCATGCTCACTTCAAACGGTAATCCTAACCCGCCGCTGCCCCTGCGGATTACCTGGGGAGTTCTCGAAGGTGTAATTGCCGCTATCCTTCTTTTTACCGGCGGTCTGGGTGCGCTGCAAACAGCATCAATTGTTGGTGGCTTCCCCTTCATGATCGTCATGTTCCTTATGTTATATTGCCTCTTTAAGTCTCTTTACGCTGAAATGCGTGAAGGCACTTTACCCCTGGAAAAGAAACGGATTCAGGATGCGCTGGCAGAGATAAAAGCAGGCAAGTAATTAAGCAGTCAGCGCTTAGAAAGCGCTAGTTTTATTTCTTGACGGAAAGCAGTAAATCGGTTTCAATGGAAGAATGGCAAATAGCCGCCGGGTGTGAAAAACACCCGGCGGTGGTATGCCACCCTAAATAATAGAGGTATTAGAAAGGAGTTATTGTGAATGGCAGATTATGAAGCTTTAGCAGGTCCAATTATTGAATGTAATGCAGCAAAAGCCGGCGAACTGACCCAGAAACTGGTTGACGAAGGCGTAAAGCCCTCAGAGATCATCAACATGGGCCTGATTGGCGGCATGAACGTGGTCGGAGACCGCTTCAAGAAAGGCGATATGTATGTACCCGAGGTAATGATGGCCGCCAAGGCGATGCACGCCGGCATGAACATCGTTAAGCCGCTGCTGCTGGAAGGCGAATCATCCTCGACCGGCAAAGTTATTGTA
>CAYWDA010000132.1:0-3055 GCA_964456945.1 uncultured Syntrophomonadaceae bacterium | reverse complement strand
AAAATCTTTGATGAGCGCAGCTATCACGAACATGAGCCCCTTAGCCCGGAGGCGCCGCTGCTGGTATTTACCGGCATCTTAACCGGCTATAACGTGCCGACAGCCTGCAAGGCCTCATTCTGTGGCAAGTCGCCGGCAACCGGAATCTGGGCTGAGGCGACAGTGGGAGGATACTGGCCTGCTGCATTTAAAACAAGCGGCTACGACGGCATAATCATCACCGGCAAAGCGGAAAAACCGGTATACCTGGTTTTAGATCAAGATGGTTTAGCCATCAAAGCTGCCGAATCATTATGGGGTAAAGATGCATACGAGACAGTTGAGACCCTGCAAAAAGAGCATGGAGACAAGAGCAAAGTAGCAACCATTGGGCCGGCCGGCGAAAATGAAGTGCTCATCTCAGCAATCATGATCGACGGCCACGATGCCCGTGCCGCCGGACGCTGCGGGATGGGTGCCGTAATGGGATCAAAGAACTTAAAAGCGATCGTAGCCGTAAAAGGCGAACAACTGCCTTCAATCGCCGACAGGGACGCCCTCAATGAAGCGCGTAAAAAAGTGTTGCCCACCATACGCGAAAAAGCGAAAGGCTTAAGTGATTTCGGCACAGCCGGAGGCGTGCCGGTTGTCGAAAAACTAGGTGACCTACCCATTCGCAACTGGACCGGCGGCAGCTGGACCGAGCAGGCAGCGAAAGTATCAGGCCAGGCCATGGCAGAAGAATACTTTGTCAAGCATTATGCCTGCTTTGCCTGTCCCATTCGCTGCGGCAAAGAAATGAAAGTTCCCCTTGGACCGCACAGCGGCACAATATCGCACGGGCCGGAGTATGAAACCGTAGCCGGTTTTGGGGCGATGTGCTTAAATGAAAACCCCGCTTATGTCATAGCGGCCAACGACCTCTGCAACCGTCTCGGCATCGATACCATGTCAGGTTCATCCATGGTTGCCTTTGCCATGGAGCTATTTGAACATGACCTGATACCCGCAGACTTGATGCCGTCAGAAAAGCCACAGTGGGGCAATGGAGAAGCAATTCTTGAGCTGATCAGGCTGATTGCCTACCGCGAAGGCCTTGGTGAATACCTGGCCCGGGGTGTTAAGAAAGCTGCTAAAGAGTTCGGACCCCTGGCTGAAGAGTTTGCCGTTGAAAGCAAGGGGCTTGAGTTTGCCTACCATGATCCACGCGCATTTACCAGCATGGCCGTTATTTATGCTACCGGCAATCGCGGTGCCTGCCACCTGGAAGGGTTGACCTATTTTAATGAAAACCGCGCCTTTCCGGCCTCACTGGTCGGCCTGCAAGACGAATTCGACCCGCATGGCTCAGAAGATAAAGCCCTCCTGGCTAGAACCATGCAGGATTTCATGGTTACCTTTAATGCCCTGGGGCTTTGCAAATTTTTAATCAGGGGTCACGTTACCCCCGCCAACATTGCCGCATGGGTCGCCGCAGTGACCGGCTGGGACTTCAATGAACAGGAAATGCTTGAAAGCGGTGAGCGGATATTCAACCTCAAACGAAAAATCAACAACAAGCTCGGCGTCAGTCGTAAAGATGATACCCTGCCGCCACGCCTGCTCGTCCATGACCGGAAGGAGGGAGCAGCTGCCGGCAGTTTGCCCCATCTTGGCAAAATGCTCCATGAGTACTACAATCTCAGGGGTTGGAGCCTTGAGGGCGTGCCCTTACCAGCAACACTTGATAGACTCGGTATTAATTGAACTAGCCAGGCTCAGTCATTTCATAAGCTGATGCTTCGCTCATTTAAAAGAGTTAGATAACACAATATAAAACGGAGGTTATTGTCATGTCTTCAACTGCAGAACTGGAAAGAAAATATGTATTACGCTCCTGGTCTGTTCAGGGGAAAAACAAGTACGAGGAAATAGCAAAAGCGGAGGGCTGCTGGTTTTGGAACAATGAAGGTAAAAAATACCTTGATTTCTCCTCACAGCTTATTAATATGAATATTGGCCACCAGCACCCGAAGATTATTGCTGCCATTAAGGAACAGGCCGATAAAATCTGTTATCTTACCCCCAACTATGCCAGTGAGCCGCGGGCAAAACTGGCTGAGTTAATTGCCAGGCACACCCCCGGTGATCTCTGCAAAACCCTTTTCACCCTCGGTGGAGCCGAGGCAAATGATAATGCGATTAAAATTGCCCGTGCTTATACCGGGCGCTTCAAGCTTTTGGCCCGTTACCGCTCCTACCACGGGGCTACTTATGGGGCGATCAGCCTTACCGGCGATCCCCGCCGCCCCCCGGTTGAGCCGGGTATTCCCGGTGTGGTCCATGTTTTTGAACCCTATTGTTACCGCTGCAGCTTCGGCAAGACCTATCCCGGTTGCGGGCTCGAGTGTGCCGAACATGTTCGTGAAGTTATGCTCTACGAAGATCCCAATTCCATAGCTGCCTTCTTTGTCGAGCCCGTTACCGGAACCAATGGTGTTTTCGTTCCCCCGAAAGAGTACCTGCCCCGCATCCGGGAGATTTGCGATGAATTTGGTGTCCTCCTTGTCGCAGACGAGGTCATGACAGGCTGGGGAAGAACCGGTAAATGGTTTGGCGTTGATAACTGGAATGTTGTGCCCGACATGATGACCATGGCCAAGGGTGTTACCCAGGGTTACATCCCCCTCGGTGCTGTAGTGGTCAATGAGAAGATAGCCCAGCACTTTGAAGACAATATGCTCTGGTGCGGTCTTACTTACAGTGGTCACCCCCTGGCCTGTGCTTGCGGCGTGGCGACAGTAAAGGTTTATGAAGAAGAAAAGCTAATCGAAAACTCCGCTGCCATGGGTGAGATTCTTAAAAAACGTCTTGACCAAATTATGGATAAGCATCCGTCAGTTGGCGAGGTTCGTTCCATCGGCCTCTTTGCCGCCATAGAACTGGTAAAAGACCGTGAAACAAAAGAACCACTCGCGCCCTGGAATGGCCCCGATCCTGGAATAATGGGACAGATCAGCGCCTGTCTCAAGGAAAAAGGCGTTTATGTTTATCCACGCTGGAACTACCTCTTCCTGGCACCGCCGATAGCAATCAA
>CAYWDA010000131.1:0-7834 GCA_964456945.1 uncultured Syntrophomonadaceae bacterium | reverse complement strand
TATCTTGGCAAAGCATATACAGTTAAGGCTTCAATGGGTCATGTCCGTGACCTGGTAAAAAGCAAGCTAGGCATAGATCTTGAAAACAATTTCCAGCCGCAGTATGTCAATTCACGTGAAAAAGCAAAGGTGATCAAAGAGCTTAAAGAAGCGGCAAAAAAAAGTGATGATGTAATCCTTGCACTCGACCCTGACCGCGAGGGAGAAGCAATTGCCTGGCACTTGCGTGAACTCCTGAAGAAAGAGGTCGGTGGTGAAGAACATTTTAGCCGCGTGACTTACAACCAGATCACAAAACCGGCTATTTTGCAGGCTTTTGCAGAGCCGGGTACTCTTAATATGCACAAATTCGAAGCCCAACAGGCAAGACGCGTCCTCGACCGCCTGGTCGGTTACCAGGTCAGTCCCCTGCTTTGGCGGCGTATTCGTGGTGGCTCAAGTGCGGGCCGAGTGCAAACTGTAGCCCTGCGCCTGGTTTGTGAGCGGGAAAAGGCAATTATCTCCTTTGTTTCTGAAAAGTACTGGATTCTTGGTGCGCGGGTAGCGAAGCAGGTTGATCCGAAAGAACCCTTTGAAATTCGCCTGCTCAAAGTGGATGGCAAAAAGGGAGAGATTACGGATGCCGAACTGGCCCGGGAATTGCTTGATGATCTTAAAAGTTGCTCACTTACAGTCGGCTCAATTAAGAGCAAGGAAGTCAAGAGGAATCCACAACCGCCTTTTATCACATCGACTCTGCAGCAGGCCGCTTCAAGTGCTTTTGGTTTTCAACCTGGCCGCACAATGTCGTTGGCCCAAAAGCTTTACGAAGGGGTCGATCTTGGTAATGCAGATGGCCCGGTCGGGCTGATTACTTACATGCGTACTGATTCAGTTAGTCTGGCCAGCGATGCAGTTGCTGAAACGCGTGAAAGTATCCGTAAAATATATGGGGAAGTTTATCTGCCCGCTAAACCGGTTGCCTACCGCAGCCGCGGGTCAGCGCAGGAGGCGCATGAAGCAATCAGGCCTACCGATCTTGCCCGCACACCCGATTCTCTGCGTGGAGTTTTAAATGAAGCAGAAATGAAGCTCTACAGCCTGATCTGGAAGAGAACTATGGCCTGCCAGATGGCACCTGCCCGCATTGAACAGAATACAGTTGATATTGATACTGACAGCAAGGCTCACCAGTATATCTTTCGTGCCAATGCTTCAAAGATATTGTTCCCCGGTTACATGGCAGCCTGGGGGCGTGGTTTGAACGAAGATGAAGAAGAAACCGAATCAACTCTGCCACCACTTGCCGAAGGCGAATCGCTTGACCTGCTTGAATGGCTTCCTGAGGAAAAAGAGACTCAGCCTCCCAAGCGCTACAGTGAAGCTGCATTGATCAAGGCTCTCGAAGAGAACGGTGTGGGACGTCCGTCGACCTATGCTACCATTATCACCACTCTATACAATCGCGAGTATGTGGAACGGGAAAATAAGAGTCTTCGACCGACCAGCGCGGGCATGGAGGTCAATGATTTTTTGATTGGGCGTCTGCCAGATCTTTTTGAAGTCAAGTTCACTGCGCGCATGGAAGAAGAGCTTGATGGTATAGAAGAGGGTAAAGTGCACTGGACTGAGATGATGCGCGGTTTTTATAACAGCCTGGAACAGTGGCTTGAAATAGCAAAAACTCAAAATATTGATGGCGATGAATTGAAAGCTTTACTGGACCTGACAGCAGAGATTAGAAATTTCAAACCGCCGGTTAAAATTGGCAAGAAAGTTTACGATGATCAAAATTTTGTGCGCGAAATAAGCGAAGCATATGAGGAAAAAGGTGAAGTTACCGAGCGTCAGATGGAATACCTGCGTAAAATTGTAGCCCGCTACCCTGATCAGATAAAAGCGCTGACCAGTGAAAGGGCTGAAGAATTGGGTTTGACTGATTTGATTGCCAGAGAGAACGAAGCAAATAAACCCCCTGATGAATCAACCTGGCTAAAGCTGGCCATGCTTGATGGCCTTGAATTTGCCCCGCCACGCAAGATCGGTAAAAAGACCTATAATGATGCCGACTTTGCCCGCAGCCTGCGTGAGCAGGTAGAAAGTGGTAAGCGCTTAACCGACAACCAGGTTTATTATCTCGAGAAGCTTATCCTGAAATATGGGGTACAAATTGTAGATTTTGAAAACCGTGCCGCTGCGGCCGGTATATCAACCGAGGTTGAAGAAGATCATGAAAGTGGCCCGCTGCTTGAGCTGTTGGAAAATGTAAAAACCTTTAAAGAGCCAACTGTGCGCGGCAAGAGAACCTGGGATGACTCAGAATTTGCCGATTCGCTTCGTGTACAGTACGCAGCCCGCAAATCGCTGACCGTCCGCCAGCGCGCAGCGCTGAAAAAGGTGCTTGCCAGGTATCATGAGCAAATTCCCGGTTATGCCGAAAAGCAGGTCGAACTATCTTTGCCTGCCCCCGGCGCGGCAACTCGTAAAGGCGGAAAGAAAAAGAAACAGGAATGATAATCAAAAATCACATGATTTGACGGTCCGCGGGAAGGGGATAACATCCCTGATATTGCTGACTCCGGTTAAATACATGATCGCCCTTTCAAAACCTAACCCGAAGCCGGCATGCCTGACTCCTCCGTACTTGCGCAGGTCAAGGTACCACCAGAGATCCCGGGGGTCAATGTTCAAGTCGGCCATTCGCTGTTCAAGGACAGCAGAGCGTTCTTCTCTCTGGCTGCCGCCGATGATTTCGCCAACACCCGGCACCAGCAGGTCCATGGCGGCGACAGTTTTTTGATCGTCATTCAGGCGCATATAAAATGCTTTAATCTCTTTCGGGTAAGCGGTTACAAAGACCGGCTTGTTGAATACTATCTCAGTCAGGTAACGTTCGTGCTCGGTCTGCAGGTCTTTCCCCCATTCAACCGGATACTCAAATTTTTCCTTCGCTTTAAGAAGTGCCTCTACAGCCTCTGTATAGGTTATCCGGTCAAATTCTGCAGTTACAATCTTTTGCAGTCTTTCCTGCAGACCTTTATCGACAAATTCGCTGAAAAAAGCCATCTCTTCGGGAGCTTTATCCAGCAGGTAGCTGATCAGGTATTTAACCATCTCTTCAGCCAGATCCATGTTGTCATTTAAGTCAGCAAAAGCTATTTCTGGTTCAATCATCCAAAATTCAGCGGCATGCCGTGCTGTATTGGAATTTTCCGCCCTGAAGGTCGGGCCAAAAGTGTAAACATCCTTAAAAGCTAAGGCGAATGCTTCTGCCTCCAACTGGCCGCTCACGGTCAGGTTTGCTTTTTTGCCAAAGAAATCATTGCCGTAATCAACGCGGTTATCATCAGTCAGCGGCGGGTTTGCCGGGTCGAGGGTGGTAACGCGGAATATTTCTCCGGCGCCTTCGGCATCGTTTGCAGTGATGATTGGTGCATGAAGGCAGATAAAACCTTTTTCCTGGAAGAATTGGTGGACAGCAAAGGCCAGTAAGGAACGGGTTCTGAATACTGCCGAGAAAAGGTTGGTCCGGGGGCGAAGATGAGCTACTTCTCTTAAAAATTCACGAGTGTGCCGCTTCGGTTGAATCGGGTAATCGGATGGCGACTCACCTTCCAGGCTTATAGTCTTAGCTTTAATCTCAAATGGTTGCCTTGCTTCGGGAGTGAGCAGCAGTTCACCGCTGACTTGTATTGCAGCGCCAATTCCCATTTTAGCTACCTGCTCGTAGTTGTTTATAAACTCTTTTTCATAGACAATCTGGATAGTGTTGAAATGAGTGCCATCATTTAAAGCAATAAAGCCGAATGATTTCTGATCACGATTGTTTCTGATCCAGCCATTTAAACTAAGCTGCTTACCTGCAAAGGCCTCTGCACAATTGGCTAGCTGCCGCACTGTTACTTTATCCATCTTTACCCTCCCCGGTCTCTGAATCGACTACAACTGAGCTTTATGTTTTTGAGAACTGCTGCTATTTTATCATTATGACGTTCCCTTCTACAACAGCTCTGACAGATTTAAGTAGTACCCGGTAATCTATTGAAGTGGCAGTGCTGATCTTATATGATATGCTCAGGGAAACAATTTCATCAGGAGGTTTTGCAGCTATGCGAAAAAAAACTGTTCGGTTGATCATAACTCTGATCA
Source organism: uncultured Syntrophomonadaceae bacterium (assembly GCA_964456945.1). Lineage (GTDB taxonomy): Bacteria > Bacillota > Dethiobacteria > DTU022 > DTU022 > CAYWDA01. Next base: position 3,706 of record CAYWDA010000131.1, on the reverse strand, counting down.
TACTGCCGGCAATTGTGTTCGGCTTTTTAAACTTTCCTGCCGCGTATGCTTTGCTGTATGGCGATGTAAATGATGATGGAGCTGTTAATATTCAGGATGTGGTGCTGGCTATGCAGCATACCTTGGATTTGGATAAATTAGCCGACAAACAAAAACTTTATGCTGATGTCAATAACGATGGCATTATCAATATTTTGGACGTTAGCCTGATCATGCAGAAGACTCTTGGCTTAGTTGAAGGTTTTCCGGACCTTCCGCAATCTGAAGCAGACCTGGTTAAAGATTTTATTGTCGCCGATGGTGTTGCGCCGGGTAAAAAGCTGGTTGTTGTGACCCTGACTGTTTCTGATCCACAAAGCTACCGGGTTTATATTGCCGGAGAAACTTTAGTTTACAGCGATGCAGTGGCAGGGTTTAGCGGAGAAATAGGGGAAGAGAATGCCCTGCAGAGCAAAGTGGCAGTCTTGAAGCGATAATGAAAACGGCTCACTATCAGACCGGCGCAATAATTTCTGGCCGATTTAGAATAAGCCGTTCTGATCTCAACTGTCAAGCACTATGCCGCTAACCGGTGCAGGCTATTTTTTCTTCCAGCGGGTATATTTCCAGGCTAAACAGCTCCGGGTATTTCGGAGTGATATCCTTGTAATAGTTCTTAAGAATTTGCATATCTTCCTGATAATTACCGGTTGGCATAAAAATCGGGCCGATTGCAGCAACTTTTTTTGCGTAATCAAGTGAACTTAACACAATCGGAACCTTTGCTTTCAAAGCAGCATAGTACAGACCGGTTTTCCACTTGTGGACCAGTTTTCTGGTGCCTTCCGGAGAGATCATTACAGCCATATTTTCAGTGGAAGCGGTAATCATGGCGGCCAGGTTGTCAACCAGGGAATTGTTCTTAGAGCGGTCAACACCAAGTGCGCCGGATGCTTTAAAAATTCTACTTAGCGGGAAGAAATCGACCCACTCCCTTTTCACCAGGTATCTGACGGGAATCTTCATTTTGTAGAAGCCGGCCAATGCTAAAAGAAGATCATAGTTACTGGTGTGCGGCGCGGCTACAACTATACATTTTTTTATTTCAGCGGGAATTGTGCCCTGCATTTTCCAACCCATAATTGTGAATAAAAAAGCCGAAAACGTTTTTAACAAAAATGTTCCTCCTTAGTAAGCAACTATGCTAAGTGTAACACATTGCAGAAATTATTGATACGATGTCTATAATTTGTTTAGTTATATTAAAGACAGCAACCGATTCCGGTAATCCTGATATTCCTATCCTTTTAGGCCGGTTTAATGGTATGATAACGATATAGAGAACAATGAAGAGGGGTGCCGGTTGGATCGTGAATTATTTTTCTAGCAGCCTTGTTTGTATCACTGATAGCTACTTTTTAAATGACACCGGATATATTAATTCACTGTTGCCTGTATCTGGAGAGCCATGGTTGCCGATAGCAGTCTTTAATAGTAAGAGTTTCTGGATCTTAAGTATCTGTTATGTGTATTAGTATTTAAAGATTGTAAGTAACTAACGGCGATGAATTGACAGTTGTAAGTTGATGCAATTCAGAAAAACGCTATAATTAATCTGATTATTGTTTTCATACCACTCTTTTTTAACGATGGTTAACTTTAATTCAGGTATGATGCAATAATTGGTTGCGCTTTTAACTAAAGGTTAGTATTTCAGGGCGTTTTTGTAGAACCACAAAAGCGCAACCAATTATTGCATGCAACCTTAGGTTGCAATTTATGTCATGTTTGTAGCTCGCTATACATTAAATCTGGCTTAGACAGGTCGCAAAAACCTTTTTTTTTGAGCAAAAGTCGGTATTTTTGCTAACATGTTGGCACTTCTTTTGCATAGGTAAAGGGAGTGCACCTGATATCTGGCAACAAGACTGATCGCGGCTTTTAAGGAGGACTTCTCTTGAATTGGGACAAATGCAGCACCAGTAACCAAATCAACCACGGCTCCGTTCACCACCAGGTTTTATCAAAGAACCAGTGCGAGCGCATTTTTAGCGCCGTCTTAGAAGTATTGGAACGCACCGGCACCAAGGTATACAACGAAGAAGCTTTGGAACTGCTTAAAAAAGCAGGCTGTCGCACCGACGGCGAAAGAGTCTACATACCCTCGCGCCTCGTAGAAAAAGCAATAACCAGCGCGCCATCAAGAATCACGCTTGCCGACCGCAACGGTAAGAGAAGACTAAAACTCGAAGGCCGCAACACCTACTTTGGTCCCGGCCCGACCAACCCCAACTTTATCGACCTTGAAACCGGCATCAGACGCAAAGTGCTAAGACAAGACGTCTGTGACGTAGCAACAGTAGTAGACGCCCTATCCGGCCTCGACTTCTGCATGTCCTTAGCCTGCATCTCGGATGTGACCCCCGTCTTAGCCGACGTGCACGAAGTAAAAGCCATGTTAGAGAACACGATCAAACCGATCGTCACCTGGGCCTTTAACCGGGAAAACAACGCCGCCATCGTCGAACTATGCGAAGCAGCAGCCGGAGGAGCAGCAGCGCTTAGAGACAACCCATCCTTTGTGCTCTACACCGAACCGGCCACGCCGCTCAAACACCCCAAAGAATCGCTCGACAAACTGCTCTACATGGCCGAAAAAGAACTGCCCGTCATCTACACCCCCGGTGTGCAGGGCAACGCCACCGCACCCGCCTCCCTAGCCGGAGTAATCGTGATGGCCGCCTCAGACTGCTTTGCCGGCCTGGTAATCCACCAACTCAAAAACGAAGGTGCGCCCTTCATCGCCGGAGGCGTGACCACCAATATGGATATGAGCACCACCATCCACTGCTACGCCTCATCACCCGACTTTTGCCTGATGCACGCTGGTTACTCCGAACTCGTCCAGTACTTAGGACTGCCCATGTTCAGTACCGCAGGCTGCAGTGACTCCAAAGCACTCGATATGCAGGTCGCCATAGAATACGCCCTCTCTATCTACAGCGCTGCCTTAAGCGGAGCAAACCTGGTCCACGACGTGGGCTTCCTTGAATCAGGAATGTCCGCCTCCCTGCAGGGTTTGGTGATGGGCGATGAAATCATCAGCTACGTGCGCAAAATGATCCAGGGCATCAGGGTAGATGATGAAACCTTAGCGGTAGACGTGATCGACGCAGTCGGTCCCGGCGGTCACTTTCTGCAGGAAGAACACACCTTCCGCAACTTCAAGAGCGCCTTCTGGATGCCGAAACTGATCAACCGCGAACAGTATACATCGTGGGAAGCAAACGGCAAAATTACCTATGACCAGCGCCTGACCGCGCGCACCAAAGAGATTCTCAGTAGCCACAAGCCAGAGCCGATTGGTGCAGGGCTTAAAGCAGAACTTGATAAAATCGTCGCCCGGGCTGAAGCCAGGGTTGGCTAAAGCAAAAAGAAACGAGGCTGAAAGATGAAGAAAAAAAGTGTAATTGATTTTATGCAGATGAAAAAAAACAAAGAACAGGTAGCCTGGATAACCGCTTACGACTACCCGACAGCTCTTTTTGGCGAGCAGGCCGGTATGGATATGCTGCTGGTTGGTGACTCGCTGGGCATGCTGGTTATGGGTTACGATAGCACAATTCCGGTCACCATGGCCGATTGCATAGCCCACTGTCAATCAGTGCGTCGCGGCGCGCCAAATACCTGGGTAATCGGTGACATGCCCTTTGGCGCCTACCAGATA
>CAYWDA010000130.1:0-21342 GCA_964456945.1 uncultured Syntrophomonadaceae bacterium | reverse complement strand
AAGATTATCAACCGGGAGCTGGACGCTGAGATTGTTTATGAAGATGAACATGCCCTGGCGTTCAAAGATATTAACCCGGCTGCTCCAGTTCATATTTTGATAGTACCACGTAAGCATATACCGAGCCTGTTGGATATGGAAAAAGGCGATGAGGCGCTGATGGGCCATCTTCACTCGGTAGCGAACGAAATAGCCAGGGCTTTTAAAGTCGATAAGAAAGGCTACCGGACGGTTATCAACTGCGGTCCGGACGCGGGGCAGATCGTGTTTCACCTTCACCTCCACCTCCTGGGAGGAAGACCTTTGCTGCAAACCATAGCCAAAGGCAGGGGTGTGTAAAGCATTCTTGAAGTACGTTTCTTAAAGTACGTTTCCGAGGTGCTGGTTTTTCGGAGAGGGGGGAAGAGTTATGGCAGAAGTTAAAGTAGGTAAAACCGAGTCTTTGGATAAGGCTCTGAAAAGATTTAAAAAACAATGTGCCCGGTCGGGGGTTTTATCCGAGGCACGGCGGCGTGAACACTATGAAAAGCCGAGTGTACGCCGCAAAAAGAAGGCTGAGGCTGCGCGCAAGCGGCGCCATTAGGCAGGTTAGCAGTAAACAATCGCAATAAGAGCCCGGCCCACAAGGCTGGGCTTTTAACTAAAGGGGAGCCTGAACTTGTTTAAACAAAAGCGGAATTTGTTGTGGATGTTCTGTCTTGTTGCCGGCTTAATGCTGATCGCGCATGGTGGCGGAGCAGCTACAGATCAGAGTGTTGCTCTGGTTGAGATTTCCGGCACTATTGATGCGGGGACCACAAGCTATGTTGATTTTGCGCTCAACGAAGCAGAAAACCTTGGCGTTGCCGCGGTTATTTTTGAATTTGACACACCGGGTGGCTATATTGACGCTGCAGAGAATGTGAGACGTCTGATGGATGACTACCCCGGAGCCATTTATGCTTTTGTGCGCCCCAATGCAATATCAGCCGGCGCTTTCCTGGCCCTTTCTGCCGATGAGATTTATATGGTTCCCGGAAGCACGATCGGTGCTGCTGAACCGCGCTACCTGGGGCTGGGTGAGGTTGACGAAAAAGCCCTTTCATTCTGGGAAAAAGAAATGGTCGGCATGGCAGAGCGCCAGGGTAGAGATCCGGAAATTGCCTCGGCCATGGTGCGCCGCGAAGTAGCCATTCCAGACTTGGTTGAACAGGGTGAACTGCTTACCCTCACTGCCAGTGAAGCGCTTGATGTTGGCTACAGCGAGGGCACTGTTGCTGATTACAGTGAACTGCTGCAGGCTGTTGATCTGCCCGATGCCGAATTGATCACGATTGAATCACGAATCGGTGACAGTCTTGTCAGCATTACTACAAACCCGGTTGTAGGTACCATTTTACTGATGATCGGCATTGGAGGTTTAATCCTGGAAGTGATAACAGCCGGGTTTGGCGCTGCCGGTATTGTAAGTATGGCTGCCTTTGCCCTCTATTTTGGTGGAAATATTGCTGCCGGAGTGGCTGAATACTGGGTTCTGATCTTGTTTGTCTTTGGTATTGCCCTGATGCTGGTAGAAGCGTTTGTCCCCGGTTTTGGAGTGTTCGGCATAGCCGGGCTGATTTCTACTCTGGCCTCAATAGTCCTCGCCGCCGTTTCAGTGCAGACCGGCATGCTAATGCTGATGATTTCCCTTGTTTTGGCGGTTGCCTTCGCCGTATTTGCTTTTCGCTTTTTTGCCAAAAGGGGCGCTTTACGGCATATAATCTTGTCAGAGCAGGAAAAACCCGATCTCGGTTACGTGGCGCCGCTTGACCAGAAAAACCTGGTCGGGCTACAGGGTATTGCCGTAACGGCGCTACGCCCCTCGGGAACGGCGATGATTGGTGAGAAGCGCATTGATGTTGTCAGTGAAGGCGCTTTTATTCCGTCAGGTGAAGCTGTGATTGTTGATCGGGTTGAGGGCGTAAGAGTTATTGTTCGTCTTGTGAATTCGGGAAAATAACAAAAGGGAGGTTTTTGCTGTGTTCGAATTAATCTTACCGTTGATATTTGTTGCTTTAATTATAATTTTTGTTGCTGTAATTTTTAGTTTTGTGCCGCTTGGTCTCTGGATTTCAGCCCTGGCTGCCCAGGTTCCGGTCGGCATTTTTGCCCTGATCGGTATGCGTTTAAGGCGGGTAGCGCCGGTAAAAATTGTTGTGCCTCTGATTAAGGCAACAAAAGCAGGCCTTGACCTGAACGTTAACAAGCTTGAAGGCCATTTCCTGGCCGGTGGCAATGTTGACCGGGTTGTCAATGCTTTAATTGCCGCCCAGCGTGCTGAAATACCGCTGCCTTTTGAGCGCGCTGCCGCTATTGACCTGGCCGGCCGTGATGTATTACAGGCGGTGCAGATGAGCGTTAACCCAAAAGTAATCGAAACACCGGTGGTTGCCGCAGTAGCCAAGGATGGTATTGAAGTGAAGGCGCGGGCTAAAGTGACCGTGCGTGCCAACCTTGACCGGCTAGTCGGTGGTGCGGGTGAAGAAACAATTATTGCCCGTGTCGGCGAGGGTATTGTTACAACAATCGGTTCTTCAGAAAATCACAAGATGGTTTTAGAGAACCCCGATAAAATATCCAACACGGTTTTAAACAAAGGGCTTGATTCAGGAACCGCTTACGAGATTCTTTCAATTGACGTTGCCGATGTCGATGTAGGGAAAAATATTGGCGCCCAGCTGCAAACAGATCAGGCTGAAGCGGATAAGCGTATCGCCCAGGCGAAAGCCGAAGAAAGGCGGGCCATGGCTGTGGCCAAAGAGCAGGAAATGATCGCCGCTGTTCAGCAGATGAGAGCCAAGGTTGTTGAAGCTGAAGCCGAAGTACCCAAGGCGCTGGCCCAGGCTTTACGTGATGGTAATATGGGCGTTATGGATTACTACCAGCTTAAGAATGTCATGGCTGATACCGATATGCGTCAGAGTATCAGCAAACTTAGCAAAGAAGATCAAACCGAGGATGAGCCTGAATAGACTGGAGGCTTAACCGTATGGATAACCTAATACCGTTTATTGTTTTTATTGTTATCTTTAACTTGATCCGAAACATTATTAAGTCAGTGCAGGCAGGGAAGACTACCGCTGCCCGGCGACCTGTTGTTGCCAACCCTGTTCAGCAGCCGAAACTGCCTGCCGAGCAGGGCATCGAACAGCTTATGGCTAAGCTCGGCATAGCGCCTCCGGCGGTGGAACAGATCAGAGAACAACGCGTGGAAGAAGATGAAGCGGATGAATATGAAACTGAAGCTGCAGTTGAAGTGCCTGCGCCACTGGCCGCTGCCGCTGTTCGCAGCCAACCTATGAAACAAAACACAGCCAAACCCTGCCGACCATCATCGGTGGCGGCAGGTCTGCAGCAGGTGCTGACTAAAAGAGACCCCCTGGTCTCGGCCTATATTTTTCATGAAATATTTGGCCCACCGGTTGCCGGGCGGCGCCGAAGATAGGTTTAACTTTTTTTATTTGCTGCATTGATGAAGGGGGCAAATGACCGATTGGAGGAAACTAATATAAGTAGAACGATCTTACTGACCGGTGGCGATGAAGCTGTCCAGCTTCTTGGTAAACATGACCGGCATTTTGGTTTGGTCGAAGATATATTTGATATTCGCCTGATCCCCAAGGGACACGAACTTCTTATTGAGGGCGCTTCTAAAGATGTAGAAGCAATCTACATCATGTTTCAGGAACTGCTGGCCCATATTCGCAAGGGGCACCTGCTGACCGGCCGTGAGTTTGAATATGCCCTTAAACTGACCAGTCAGGGTGAAGTAGAACTGATTCGATCGCTCTTCAGTGATCTGGTCCTTGTCACCCAGCGGGGCAAGCAGATTCGCCCGAAAACGGTTGGTCAAAAGCGCTATCTCGAGGCAATTCGCTGCCACGATATCGTGCTCTCTATCGGGCCGGCTGGAACCGGAAAAACTTACCTGGCCCTGGCTATGGCCGTTGATGCTTTGAAGAACAAGCAGGTGCAGCGGTTAATTCTAACCCGCCCGGCAGTGGAGGCCGGAGAACACCTGGGGTTTTTGCCGGGCGATTTTCAGGAAAAAGTAGATCCCTACCTGCGACCAATCTATGATGGGCTCTATGATCTAATGGGTATTGAAACCTTTCAGAAATACCGTGAGAAGGGCATTATCGAGATTGCCCCGCTGGCCTATATGCGTGGACGAACTCTGGATGACTCTTTTGTCATTCTTGATGAGGGGCAGAATGCAACATCTGAACAGATGAAAATGTTTCTGACCCGTCTCGGGTTTGGTTCAAAGGCAGTGATTACCGGAGATATTACCCAGATCGATCTGCCCCGGGGCCGTTTCTCCGGTTTGGAAGAAGCGCCGCGCATTTTATCCGGCATTGAAGGTATTGCTCTGGTTTATTTAAGTGATAAAGATGTTGTCAGGCATCCTTTGGTTCAGAGCATTATTAAAGCCTATGAAGCGTATGAGGCCTTAAGGGAAAGGGATAAAAAAAATGAAGAAACAAATAATTCCCGCCGACCTGTTTAATCGCTCAATAGCTTTTAAAGATAATAAGGGCCTGCAAAAAATTGTTCTGGTGGCCATGCTTTTTATCGCAATCTATGGGCTGTTGATTATTGTTAGCATTCCGGCCCGTTTCGATCTTTCTGTCGGCCAGCCAAGCTCAAGGACCATCTATGCTCCCCGTGATGTAATTGACGAGTATAGTACTGAGAGGCTCAGGGAACAGGCCGTTTCAGCTGTGCCCGAGTCTTTTGATTATGACCCGACTGTTCTTGAAAAGGCTATTGGCACAGTCGGCAGCTTTTTTGATGCAGCCCTTGATCTGGCCGCTGATGATGAGCTTGAAAATAGTGAGAGAGTTGAAAAACTACAGGTTTTACTTTCTGAAGATGTTTACGGGTCGGCCTTGACCGCTATGTTTACTGACAGCGCTACGCTGCGAGATCTGCAAAGCCGGATCAACGCTTCCCTGACCGAGGTATTCGAGCAGGGAATCAAAGAAAATGAAGAAGAACTGGCCCGCCGCCGTCTGAATCAGGAAGTTGCCCTTTATCCTTTCAGCGCTGATCTGAAGCGGGTAACTGAAGTTCTGATTAAACCGCTGATCACGCAAAATATGCATTATAATGCAGAGCTGACAGAACAGAACCGTGAACTGGCTCGCAGCCAGGTAGAGCCGGTTGTTGTTCTGCGCAACACCCTGATTGTCAGTGAGGGCGAACCGGTAACTGAACAGCAGCTTGCCCAGCTGCAGGAATTGGGTTTGATTCGCGGCCAGCAGGCGGACTATCCCGCCTATATCGGGCTTTTTATGCTGCTGGTTATTGTTTTTATCATTGTTGGCATCTATATGTCGATATTCGTTAATAATGTTTTTAATAGCCCGCCGCTGCTTTTACTGATGGGGCTGGTTTTCTTCATTACCCTGCTTTTTTCTGTAGCCGCGACCTATTTTTCCGGCTACCTGATACCGGTTGCCATAGGCGTGATCCTGATTACCGTAATTTTTGGTTACAAGCTGGCTTTAATCGTCAATCTTACCCTGGCCCTGATGGTGGGTTTGATTACCGGGGGAGATTACTCATATATTCTCGTAGCCCTGCTGGGCGGTCTGGTCTCGATCTACGCGGTAACCAGGCTCAGCCAGCGCAGCGACCTGGCCCGGGCTGGGTTTTATGTGGCGGCTACCAATGCCGCTGTGATCATTTCAACCCATCTCTTTTTCGGCGATATCAGTTTTGAATATGACTCACTGGCCGGGTTCAGCTATAGCTTAATTGCCGGTGTCGGTAACGGTATTTTTTCTTCGGTTGTGGCTATTGGACTGCTGCCGTTTTTGGAAAGCATTTTTGGGGTGACCACGGCAATTACCCTGCTCGAACTTTCAAATCCCAACCACCCCTTGCTGAAGGAACTGCTAATGAAAGCGCCCGGCACCTACTATCACAGTATGATGGTTTCAAACCTGGCGGAATCGGCTGCTGAATCAGTAAGTGCTGATGCACTTTTAACCAGGGTCGGGGCTTACTACCACGATATTGGCAAGCTGAAGCGGCCATATTTCTTCTCTGAAAACCAGCTTTCGGGTGAAAACCCGCATGCCAAGCTTTCACCAAATTTAAGCGCCCTGATTATTGGTTCTCACCCCAAAGATGGCGTTGAGCTAGGGCGCAAACACCGCCTGCCCGATGCGATTCTGGATATTGCCACCCAGCATCACGGAACCAGCATGATCTCCTTTTTCTATCAACTGGCCCTTGAGCAGAGTTCCCGTGATGATGTCACTACCGCTAACTTCCGTTATGAAGGTCCTAAACCGCAAAGCAAAGAAGCGGCTATAATAATGCTCGCCGATGCAGTTGAGGCGGGGGTACGTTCCCTTTCCAAGCCGTCAAGTAACCGGGTTGAAACAATGATCAGAAGAATGATCAAAGATAAACTTGACGATGGTCAGCTTGATCAGTGTGATTTGACCCTGAAAGAACTTGATCAAATAGCCGAGGCCTTTGTCTATATTATGTCGGGAATCTATCACTCCCGTATTGAATACCCTGAAAAAGAGTTAAAAGCTGAATTCGATAGGGGTGCGGCTGTCAAGTGAGCATTATATTTCAACATCTGGATAGTAAAAGTTCTTTTAATGAAGATTTTATAAAATGGCTTACCGCCGTAATCACTAACCTGCTGAAAGAATACAACCTGACCGGTGGAGAAGTTGGGGTTATTATCGCCGGCGATAAACTGTTGCACAAGCTTAATCTTCAATACCGGGATAAAGATGCCCCGACAGATGTGCTCTCTTTTAGTTACCTGGATGATACTGGTGACCAGGTTGGCGAAAATGAATTTGCCGTTGGCGATATTTATATTTCACTTGATCGGGTTAAAACCCAGGCAGAAGAAGCCGGGCACAGCTTTAAACGTGAAGCGGCTCTGCTGGTTATTCACGGAACACTCCACCTGATCGGTTTTGATCATGAGCATGATGAAGATGCAGAATTGATGCAGCAAGAAGAAAGATCACTCATGAGAAAATATGATCTCCACTTTGAGAAGGGGTAGGTCATGGATAAGGTATTCATCAGCTTAAGGAATGCATTTTTTGGTTTAAAATATTGTTTTTGCACCCAGCGTAATATGGTTATACATGCCCTGGTTGGCATTCTGGTAGTTGCTGCAGCCTTACTCCTGCGTGTTACGCTTACTGGGATACTCTTTTTACTTACGGCAATATTTTCTGTGCTTGTAGCTGAAGCCTTTAATACGGCAATTGAAAAAACCATAGATCTATATACCAGTGAACGCAAGAAGTTGGCCCGCATAGCTAAAGATGTAGCTGCCGGAGCGGTGCTGTTGACCTCATTATTTGCCGTTATCGTAGGCATTCTAATACTTGGCCTGCCTTTGTGGCAGTTCCTCAGCAGTTTATGAGATCAGGTTAGTTTGATGTCAGTTTGATTTCTCCTTATGCATTACACGGAGGCTTAGAGAGATGGCTTTGAAGTCGGGGTTAAAATTCGTTCCCAAAGATAAGATGCTGTTGGTGATCCTGATTATTGTGATCATTAATACGATATTAATCGGGTTTGGCTACTTTTTGCTGGCAGAACGTTACGCCGGCAGGGATACGACACTGGCCTACCGGCAGGAACTAGCTCTTGATCTCGCCGATTATAACCACCGCCTGGCGAGTGAGCTTGGCGTAAGTGGTGTTGCTTCGGTCAGGGAAGCTTTAGCTGAATATAACTATGCCGTTGACATGGCTGCCGACAGCGATGAGCTGATTCAGATTATTTTTTCAAAGGGGCGTATGGCGCAGGAAATTATATTTTTAGAATCAGATGCCAGGCTGAAAGAGCGGGTTCTGGTCCTGGTTAATAATGACATCAGGGTGAAGGAAAACAGGGATAAAATACACCTCTTTATTCGTATTGCTGAGAGCGAAATCAACATCTACCCCGATCAGTTTCTTGAAACAAATACAGTACAGCTGATCAATAATCTCTTCCTGACCGACCGTTACCACAACAATCAGAATATTGACATCGAGATAGAAGGTGGCGTGGCAGTGCTGGTAGTGCCCCAGACTGAAGAAGAGCAAATGCGCGCCCTGAATGAAGATCTTAACTCAATGCGGCTGCGGCTCCATGAAGTCAGAATGCAGAGCGGGCTGGCTGAAATGGTCGGGCCGGGCATAACGCTTTATGTCTATGATGCCGTAGAAAATGACGGTACTGGTTCCCTGGTGCACGATGCCGATATTCGCGATATTGTAAATGAATTATACAGTGCCGGTGCAAAAGGAGTTGCTGTCGGAAACCAGCGTCTGACAACTGTAAGTTCAATCCGCTGTACTGGTCCGCTGGTTATGGTCAATTTCCGCCAGGTTCCATCGAACCCTGTTGTTATTGAGGCGATCGGCAGCCCGGAACTGTTGATCAGCGGTTTAAGCATTATCATCTCTGATATGGAAAAAAGGCGCGGCCTGGTATTTGAAATAAGTGATTCCGGCTTTATTAAACTGCCGGCTTATGCCAGTTTCGAATAACTAGCAGGAGGTGCAATGATGAAAATAGAAACATTGCTGGCGGCATCGCGAGCTGCCCGTTTGAGGGCGTATGCCCCTTATTCCAAATTTTTGGTTGGCGCGGCGCTGCTCACTGCTGATGGCGCCATTATTACCGGAGCAAATACCGAAAATGCTTCGTACGGCATGACTATCTGCGCTGAAAGAGTGGCTATCGCTTCGGCGATACACTCCGGTCACCGTGATTTTAAAAGTATTACCGTTACGGCCGACTGCAGCCCTCCGCCAAGCCCCTGTGGGGCCTGCCGCCAGGTGCTCTGGGAACTGGCCGGCAATATTGAAGTAATTATGGGCAATTTAAGTGGTGAAGTGATTGAAAAACCTCTGCTGGATCTGCTGCCACAGCCCTTTGGTGCAGCAATCTGGGAGAGCAACCCGGTCAACGCAGAGATGCTGAAGGCTGAGGATATGTGGCGGGTACCGGTATCTTTCCACCCCCTGGGCTATGTTGTAAATGATTACCAGGCGCCGCAAGCCCTGCCCGATAATTACAAAGAACTGCTATCCCAGGTCGTGATTGACCCTGAAATGGAAGAGGGCCTCTACCGTCTTGCTGAAGAAGAGCGGATTATTGTAATCTCTCACCTGCACCAGGCGAAAGGCTATGCGCTGAAAGAGAAGCGCAGCGGCAGAGGTAATGAGGTTTACGGCGTTTTTGCCTGCCGGGCGCCACGAAGACCGAATGCACTGGCCCAGTCGGTGGTAGAACTGATCAGCGTGGATAAAAATATTCTTACCGTCAGGGGCCTTGATTTGATCAACGGCACCCCGGTTCTTGATATCAAGACAGACTATCGTTAAAGAAAGGGAAACTATGCACCGTTCCGGCTTTGTTGCGCTTATCGGCAGACCCAATGTGGGTAAATCGACTCTGCTTAATGCTCTTGTAGAAGAGAAAGTGGCTATAATTTCTGATCGCCCCCAGACCACCAGGAATCAGATCAGGGCGGTATTAACCAGGCCCGATTTTCAAATTATTTTTATTGATACGCCCGGCTTGCATAAACCGAAACATATGCTTGGCACAACCATGGTGCAGACCGCACGTACGACCATGCAAGAGGTAGACCTGGTCTGTTTCCTGGTCGAGGCCAACGAGGTTCCAGGGGCAGGTGATCGCTACATTGCCGAAATTCTTAAAACGGTGAGCAGCCCTATCTTTCTGATTCTCAATAAAATTGACCTTGTATCAACTGAAAAGCTGGCCTCTAACAGCGTACTATACCAGAAATTATCTCCCTTCACGGCTCACTTTGCGCTTTCAGCCCTGAAGAAAACTGACCTGGAGCCATTTGTCCAGGCCGCCCTCGCTGAAATGGATGAAGGGCCGCAGTATTATCCCCCCGATATGGTTACCGATCAACCGGAGCGTTTTATTGCCTCGGAAATAATCCGCGAAAAGATCATTGTGCTGACCAGGCAGGAAATTCCTTTTTCCATCGCCGTGGTGATTGAAGAAATGAAGCCGCGCGATAACGGCGATCTGCTTGATATCAGGGCTGAAATATTTGTTGAGCGAAAATCGCAGGTTGGGATCATTGTCGGCAAGGGCGGGCTGCTGCTGAAAGAGATCGGTTCAAAGGCCAGGCAGGAATTGGAAGCGCTCTTTGGGCAGCACATCTTTCTTGATATGCGGGTTAAAGTCAAGCGCGACTGGCGTAACCGCGAGGAAGATCTGCGCCGCCTTGGCTACCGTTAATCAGAAAGTGAGCTGCTTGTAAGTGACCGAACGCATCTTTAAAGCAGAAGGCCTTGTGCTGCGTACCCGCATTCTTGGTGAGGCAGATCGCCTGGTAACGCTGCTCACTTTTGAAGAAGGCAAATTTGAAGCCGTGGCCCGCGGTGCCCGCAAGATTAAGAGTCGTCTGGCCGCAGGGGTCGACCTATTCACCTACGGCCGCTTTACTTTTCACCGCGGTAAAACCTGGCCGATTATTACCGGGCAGGACCCTATTGAACGCTTTCCCTGGTTTCGGGATGACCCTGATTTATACCCCTACGGCCTCTACATGGCAGAGCTTACCGACAGGCTGATATCAGGCGAAGAATCTTCGACAGAATATTGTCAGCTTCTGCTCGATGGCTGGAGGCAGTTGGGTGAAAAGGGCGATCGCTTTCTAATCTGCCGCTCATTTGAGCTTAAACTGGCCCATGTTGCCGGTTACAGCCCGCACCTGCATTCCTGTACCAACTGCGATGCAGAAGATGCAACTGTTTTTAGTCCCCGCCAGGGTGGGTTGCTTTGCTGTCACTGCCAGGGGGCAGATGTCATTAAAATGGATCCCGGTACTGTGGCTCTGGCCAGGCGCCTGATCGAAGCCCCTCTCTCACAGGCAAGCCTTATTCGGCCAACAGCAGATCAAAAACGTGAACTGGCCCGGGTAACGGCGGCCTTTTTAACCTACCACCTTGACCTGGGCGAGATTAAATCCAGGCGCCTTTTAGTTGACTAAAAGTAATTATGCAAATAGGATTAGAGAAAAACGTCCCCGTGGCTTAGCGAACCCTGCAAAAATAACAAAGGTTCGCGCTAATCTTAACCGTATATCTTTAATAATAATCGATTAAGGGTATAATAGAACTGTAAAATTAAAGCTAAGTAAGGGGTTGAACTAATGCCAGACACAGCGGAATTGATTCTCGAGGCCGACCTTCACGTACATACAGTTGCCAGCGGTCATGCCTACAGCACTGTTGCAGAAATTGCCGGCGAAGCGGCGCGCAAAGGGTTGAAAGCATTTGCCCTAACTGACCATGGGCCGGCAATGCCCGGCGGCCCTCATCGCTATCATTTTGGCAACCTGAGAATACTCCCCCGCACCCTTCAGGGGGTGCATATTTTCCGCGGCGTTGAGCTGAACATTCTTAATGAAGAGGGAGAAGTAGATCTGCCGCCTGAATATCTCGCGTCACTTGATCTCTCCTGGGCCGGTCTGCATTCACTCTGCTTCGATGGTTCCGGAATTGAAAGCTACACCCGGGCTGTGCTTAAGGCGCTTGAGAACCCCTTTATTGATGGTATTGTCCACCCGGGCAACCCTGATTTTCCGCTTGATGCTGAAGCGGTTGTCAAACAGGCAAAAAAATTTGATAAGCTGCTTGAAATCAACAACAGCTCATTTCATGTCCGACACGGCAGCCTTGAACCGTGCAGTCGCTTCGCCGCTCTTGCTGCAGAGCACGGGCTTATGGTTGCGGTAAACAGTGATTCTCACTTTGCGGCCGATGTGGGGCGCTGTGAGATGGCCTCCGAAGTACTGGCCGAAGCCGGTCTTTCGATTGATATGGTTGTTAACAGCACTTTGGCCAGGGTGAATGCAATGATTGTGAAACGCAGAGAAAGACTTAAATTGAGGTAAGGAGGTGGCTATTAGTGGCCAGTGATATTCACAGCAGCAATCTACTTTATTGGGCAGGCATCAACTTTTATGGCCGGTGTAATCGGTTTTCTGAAAGCGCTTGTCTGGCCGGCTTTTTTAGTCTACGAAACGCTGAAATATTTTAAGCTTTAAACTGCCGGCATCTTCATCGCTTTTCTGCTGATGTATGGCTTTTCCCTGCTCAAGTCAGGTATTGAAGATTATCCTGAATGTATTCTCTGCGGCTAATAAATTTCTCATTTTGGAGGAGGAATAATTAATGAATATTGGTCTGATCATCTACTCTGGAAGCGGCAACACGAGAAGCGTTGCAGTCAAACTGCAGGAAAAGCTTACTGCTGCCGGTCATACAGTTTCGCTGGAAGAAATTACAATCACCGGAAACACCCCGGCTCAACCCGGTAAATTTGAGTTGAAACAAATTCCGGCTGTTGACAGCTATGATGCACTTATTTTCGGCGCACCTGTTCAGGCATTTTCGCTGAACCCGGTAATGAAAGCTTACATGGCGCAGCTGCCACCATTAAACGGTAAACGGGTTGCCCTGTTTGTAACCAAGCAGCTCGCCCTTTTAAGACTCGGGGGCACCGGTGCCATAGCAGCAATGAATAAAGAAGTTGAGACCAAAGGTGGCAAAGTAATCGGCAGTGAAATTGTAGTCTGGGCCGAGAAGAAACGTGCTGAAACAACTCAGAAGTGCATTGACAGCATCAGCAAACTCTTTTAATACCGTACAGCGCAGTAGTCCGCAGTAGTCCGGGTTGAAAATGCTTGACAACGCAGAGGCCAGTTGTTAGTATCTTAATAATCAAATAGCTGGTGGCAATGACGGAAAGAAGTAGCCGAATCATGGTAAGGCAGTAAACAGCGAGCCGGGAATGGTGTAAGCCCGGTGTTGATTTTGGTGAATGGCGCTCCTGAGCTTATGGCAAATCTTAAGAGGGCTCTGCTTCTGGCAGCGTCAAGTAGGGTGGAACCGCGGGAACAGATCCCGTCCCTATGGCTTAATCAGCCAGGGATGGGTTTTTTTATTTATAAGGGAGGAATTATCTTTGGATCTGCAAACAATTATGATTAAACTTCAGGAATATTGGGCATTACGCGGCTGCCTGATCTGGCAGCCTTATGATGTCGAAAAAGGAGCCGGCACGATGAACCCGGCCACCTTTTTAAAATCGCTGGGGCCCGAACCATGGTCGGTAGCCTACGTTGAACCGTCACGGCGCCCTGCTGACGGTCGGTACGGTGAAAACCCCAACCGTCTTTACCAGCATTTACAGTACCAGGTGATTATCAAGCCGGCACCGCCCGACATTCAACAGCTTTATCTCGACAGCCTCGCTTTCCTGGGCCTAAATCCGCTCGAACACGATATTCGTTTCGTTGAAGATAACTGGGAAGCGCCAACCCTGGGGGCCTGGGGCTTAGGTTGGGAAGTCTGGCTTGACGGTATGGAGATCACCCAGTTTACCTATTTCCAGCAGGTCGGTGGCTTTGATGTGGAACAGGTTCCGGTTGAGCTGACCTACGGTCTTGAGCGAATAGCCATGTATGTGCAGGATTGCGATAATGTTTTTGACCTCATCTGGTCGGGTAAAGTCACTTATGGTGAAGTTTTTCAGCGGGTTGAATGGGAACAGTCGAGCTACAGCTTTGACTATGCCGATCGCGACCTGTTGTTCAGTCTTTTCAACAGCTACGAAACCGAAGCCAGGCGCCTGCTTGAACTGAACCTGGTTGCCCCTGCTTATGACTATATCTTAAAATGCTCGCATACTTTCAACAACCTTGAAGCGCGTGGTGCAATAAGTGTTACCGAACGGGCCGCATATATCGGCAGGGTACGCTCCCTGGCCAGGCTATGCGCCGAACGCTACCTGCAGCAGCGCGAAGCGGCAGGTTACCCCCTGATGGCCGGAGGTGTTAAATAATGACGGCAAAACATGATTTACTGCTGGAAATCGGGTGCGAAGAGATTCCCTCGCGCTTTATACCGGGAACAATGGAGCAGCTTAAAAAAGAAGCAGCCGCGCTTTTTTCTGCCGGCCGGCTCGGTTTTGATTCAATTGACACCTGGGCTACACCCCGCCGCCTGGTAATGCGGGTCAAAGCTTTGGAAGAGGAGCAGGCCGACTTGGTTGAAAAGATCAAGGGGCCGCCCTATAACCGTGCCTACGATGATCATGGCCAGCCGACCAAAGCGCTGCTCGGTTTTATTCAGAGCCAGGGCGTTACCCTTGAGCAGGTTGAAGATGAAGTAATAAAAGATGCCCGCTACGTGATGGTGCAGAAAGAAACTCCCGGCCGCACTACCGAACAGCTGCTGCCGGAACTGCTGACTAAGCTGATTCAGAAACTATCTTTTCCCCGGCCAATGTACTGGCAGAGTAAAGATGTCCGCTTTGCCAGGCCCATTCGCTGGCTGCTGGCATTATACAATAATAAACCTCTCCCGTTCAGCTACGCCGGAATCACTGCCGGGCGCCTGACCTTTGGCCACCGGTTTCTCTCGCCCGGTCCATTCGAGGTAGACAGCGTAGATCACTACTTCCGCTGTCTTGAAGAAAACCATATTGTTGTCGACCACAACCAGCGCCGAGAGATGATCCGCAGACAACTTGCTGAGAAAGCGGAAGAGTGCGGCGGAGAGGCTCTGGTTGACGAAGATCTGCTCGATGAAGTTACCTACCTGGTCGAATACCCGGTTGCGGTTGACGGTTCTTTTGACAGCGCCTACCTTGACCTGCCTCAGGAAGTGCCGATTACCTCAATGCAGTACCACCAACGCTATTTCCCAATTGTCGAAAAAGGAAGCGGCCGCCTGATGCCTCACTTTGTCGGTATCAGCAACAACCGGTTTCACCCCAACATTCGCAAGGGTTATGCCAAGGTTTTGCAGGCCCGCCTGGCCGATGGCCGGTTCTTCTTCAACGAAGACTGCAAAGAACCGCTGGAGAACTACGTTGAAAAGCTGAAAAGCGTAATTTTCCTGGAATCGCTCGGCAGCCTCGATCTAAAGCGTTCGCGCCTGGTTGAACTGGTTGGAAAAATCAGCGCATCGCTTGATCTGCCTGCCGATCTGGTTGAAAGAGCAAAGCGTGCAGCCCACCTTTGCAAAGCCGACCTGGTTACCAATATGGTTAAAGAGTTCCCCGAACTGCAGGGGGTTATGGGCAGGGAATATGCCAGGCTCAGTGGTGAGCATGATGGGGTTGCCATCGGTATTTATGAACACTACCTGCCCCGCTCTGCCGGCGATATAATACCTTCTGCCATGGAAGGGGCGTTGGTTTCCCTGGCTGATCGCATCGATACTTTAGTCGGCTGTTTCGCCATTGGCATTCAGCCGACAGGCTCGCAAGATCCTTATGCTTTACGCAGGCAGGCCCAGGGGGCGGTTACAATTCTGCTCGGCCTTGATCTAGATCTTGCCCCTGAAACCTATATCGCCCACGGGCTCGATGCTCTTGCGGCAACCCTTACGCTGGATGCCGATCAGCGGCTGCAGGTTCAAAACAGTGTGCATGAATTTATGCTGCAGCGGATCCGTTTTGCCCTGCAGGACCGTGGTATTGAACATGATATTGTCGAGGCGGTTCTCGGGGTTCCTTTCAGAACAGTGGCAGAAGTATTTAAAAAGGCAGCTGTGTTAGAAGAGTACCTCAAGGGCCCGCTGCTTGACGAAGTAATTATTGCTTATAACCGGGTTGCTAACCTGGCGGAAAAAGCTGATGGTAGTATAGTAGACAAAACCCTCTTTGAAGACCTGTCAGAAAAAGAGCTTTTCCGCAGCCTTAAAACGGCAGAAGAAACCCTGGCCGGAATAAGTGACTACACGCGCAGCCTTGAACATCTACAGCTCTTAAAGCAGCCAATTGACAATTTCTTTGATCATGTCATGGTGATGGTCGAAGATGATCAACTGCGCGCCAACCGGCTTAACTTACTTTCGGCGCTCAAAAAATCTTTTAACCGCCTGGCTGATTTTTCCAAACTGCAGGCGCCTTAAAAATAGGGCAGTAAAGCAGGAAGATAGCTGCCGGATAGAGTATATATACCTTTCGGCAGCTTCTTTTATTTTGAGCTGCCCGATCACGACCTTAGGAGGCTGAACTGATGGAACATGATTCGGTTAAACCGATTGTTTATATTGTGTCCGACTCAATTGGTGAGACAGCAGAGTTTGTTGTAAAAGCAGTGGCCAGCCAGTTTAACTCGGGCGTTGTTGAGATGCGCCGGGTGCCCTTTGTTGAAAATAAAGAGCAGATTAAAGCAGTGTTTGACGAAGCTTCCGGCTGTAATGCAATCATTGCTTATACTCTGGTGGTGCCCGAACTGCGCAAGGCAATGGAACAGGAAACTCTGAACCACAGTATTAGCACGGCTGATATTCTCGGTTCGCTAATGGGAGCTTTTAGCAGGGTTACCTGTAAAGAACCCCACCTGGAAGCAGGCAGGGTGCGCCGCTTAGATGATGTCTATTTCCGCCGGGTTGCCGCGGTTGAATTTGCTGTCAAACACGACGATGGTAAAGACCCGCGCGGCCTGATGCAGGCCGACGTAGTGCTGGTTGGTATTTCGCGCACCTCGAAAACACCGCTCAGCATTTATCTGGCTCACCAGGGAATCATGGTTGCCAACCTGCCCCTGGTTCCTGAAGTTGAGCCGCCCGAAGAGCTCTACTGGATTCCCCCCGAGAAAATAATCGGTTTGATCATCAACCCCGATCAGTTAAAAGAGATCAGGCGGGAACGTCTTAAATCCCTGGGGCTTGACAGCAATGCCAACTATGTAGCAGTTGAGCGTATTGAAGAAGAACTTGCCTATGCCCGCCGGATAATGAAAAAAATCGGCTGTACCGTCTTTGATGTCTCGAACAAGGCGGTCGAAGAGGTGGCAAACCGCATTATTCAGCTGACTAAAGGAGGGCAAGAAATTTGAGAAGTGGGCAATTTGTCTATCCCTTTAAGCAGGGAGATCAGTCAATGAAAAACCTTCTCGGAGGCAAGGGCGCCAATCTCGCTGAAATGGCCCGTATCGGTTTGCCCGTGCCACCCGGGTTTACAGTTACCACTGAAGCCTGCAACCAGTATCTCGCTGAGGGTGAACAACTGTGTTCTGATCTGAAGGCAGATATTCTCGCCAATCTTAAGCTGCTTGAAGAGCAGACCGGCCGCACTTTTGGTGGCGAAAAACCGCTCTTGCTATCGGTACGCTCGGGAGCAGTGGTTTCAATGCCCGGTATGATGGATACCATCTTAAACTTGGGTTTAACGCCGGACAATCTTGAACGCCTGGCCAGTGAAGCCGATAACCGCCGTTTTGCCCTCGACTGCTACCGCCGCTTCATCCAGATGTTTGCCGATGTAGTTTTAAACGTAGGCCATCACCATTTTGAGAATGTGCTTACCGAAGCAAGGCAGCGTAAAAAAGTGAGGACCGATTCCGAGCTTGAGGCAGCCGAACTTGAAAAGGTTGTCGCTGACTTCCTGGTTATTGTCCGCAAAGAGACGGGCAGCGAATTTCCTCTTGATCCCCAGAAACAGCTTTTCCTTGCAGTTGAAGCGGTCTTTAAATCGTGGCATACCGATCGGGCAGTTGTATACCGTCAGTCGCAGAAAATACCCGACAACCTGGGCACCGCCGTAAATATTCAGGCCATGGTTTTTGGAAATCTTGGTGAAGACAGCGGCACCGGGGTGGCTTTTACGCGCAACCCTTCAAACGGAGAACCCCTGCTCTACGGAGAATACCTGCTCAATGCCCAGGGCGAAGATGTTGTAGCCGGAATCCGCACACCGCGCCCCCTGATTGAACTGAAAGAGGATATGCCTGCTGTTTACGCCCAGTTTGTTGAAACCTGCCAAAAGCTTGAGCAGCATTACCATGATATGCAGGATATCGAGTTTACCATCGAAAAAGGGAAACTCTACATGCTGCAGACCCGCACCGGTAAACGAACCACCTCTGCGGCGCTGCGCATTGCTGTTGATATGGTCAGAGAAGGTTTGATTGAAAAGTCAGATGCGCTTAAAAGAATTGTGCCCGAACAACTTGAACAACTGCTGCACTGGCGAATTGATCCAAGTGCCGAGAAAAAGGTTATTGCTAAAGGGCTTCCCGCCTCGCCGGGGGCTGCATCGGGCAAAGTAGTTTTCGAAGCCGATATGGCCAAGGAAATGGCTCAAAACGGTGAACGGGTGCTTTTGGTCAGGCCCGAAACCACCCCTGATGACATCCACGGCATTATCGCTGCGCAGGGCATTTTAACCAGCCGCGGGGGTATGACCAGCCACGCTGCTGTTGTCGCCCGGGGTATGGGCAAACCCTGCGTCTGCGGGTGTGAAGAACTGAAAATTGATCTCGGTAAAAAGCTTTTTTATATTAATGATGTGGAATATGCAGAAGGCCAACTGCTGTCAATTGACGGTAGCACGGGCGAAGTTATTTTGGGGGAAGCACCCCTCATTGAACCGCAGTTCAGCGCCGAGTTTCATGAACTGCTCGGTTGGGCTGATGCCGTGCGCCGCCTTAAGGTACGCGCCAATGCTGATAACCCGGAAGATGCCATCCGCGCAGTAGAGATGGGAGCCCAGGGTATCGGGCTGTGCCGCACCGAGCACATGTTCATGGCTGCAGAACGGGTCCCCGTGGTCCAGAAGATGATTCTGGCCGCCAACCTGGTTGAGCGTGAAGCGGCTCTTGAAGAACTTTTACCAATGCAGAAGAGCGATTTTAAAGGCATCTTTAAAGCAATGGCCGGTAAGCCGGTGACCATCCGCCTGCTTGACCCGCCCCTGCACGAATTTTTGCCGGACCGTGAAGAACTGCTTTTGGAAGTAGATCGGCTGCAGCGCGACGGCGGCGATGCAGTAAAGCTGCGCGAGAAAGAAATTCTGCTGCAAAAAGTGCAGCAGCTTTCAGAGTTCAACCCCATGCTTGGTCATCGCGGCTGCCGGCTTGGCCTGGTCTACCCCGAGATCTACCGCATGCAGGTGAGGGCTATTTTCCTTGCTGTTTTTGAATTGCTGGGTGAAGGGCTTTCGGTTGATCAACTGCAGCCCGAAATTATGATTCCGCTGGTCGGCCATCGTGAAGAGATGGAAAGGATGAAGAGCCTGGTTGATAAAACTGCCGCAGAGCTATTTACCGCCCGGCAGCAGGAAATTTCCTACCTGGTCGGAACGATGATTGAACTGCCGCGGGCCTGCCTGGTTGCCGATCAGTTGGCAGAAGCAGCCGCTTTCTTCTCTTTCGGCACCAACGATTTAACCCAGACCACCCTGGGTTACAGTCGTGATGATTCTGAAGGAAAGTTTTTACCCTTTTACCTGCAGCAGAAAATCCTGAAAGTAAATCCCTTTGCCGAAATTGATCGTGAGGGAGTAGGCAGCCTGGTTAAAATGGGTATTGAAAAGGGCCGTACGTCCAGACCGAACCTGAAGGTCGGTATCTGTGGTGAACACGGTGGTGACCCTGCATCAATTGAGTTCTTTAACCAGATCGGGCTTGACTATGTCAGCTGCTCACCCTACCGCCTGCCGATCGCCCGCCTGGCAGCGGCGAGGGCAACGCTGACCGGTTGAACAATTGAGAAGATTCTATCTTCAAATAGTCAGTTCATATAGACAGGAGAACGATTTTTTTTGGCGAATAGTTAATGAGTTAAAATAGTCGCAAGGAGTGATCTAATTGAGCCAACACGATAAAAATGATTTAGCTTTAGAAAATATTCATCCACCCTGCCAGTCGGCCTGCCCGCTGCATCAGGGTGTCCGTGATTATCTGCTGGCCATTGCCACTGGTGATTTCGATCTGGCGCTGGCAATAATCAAAGAAACAAACCCCCTGCCCTTTGTTTGCGGAACCATTTGTGCTCACCACTGCGAGGAAGAATGCCGCCGCAATGATGTGGACAAACCGCCATCGATTCGTGGGCTGAAGCGCTTTGCCGTCGAATATGGCAACGCCAAGGTTCCGCCTCCGGCTGATGGACCAAAGATCAAAGGCAAAGTGGCCATTATTGGTGCAGGTCCGGCAGGTCTCACCGCCGCCTTCGACCTGGCCCGCCTCGGTGCCGACGTAACAGTTTTTGACCGTGAAGATTCCGCCGGTGGAGCTGTTCGCCACTACATTCCCTCTTACCGCTTACCCGATGCAGCAATTGACCGCGATATTAACGAAATTGCCGAACAAGGTATCACCTTTAAATATGGTGTTGAGCTCGGTAAAGATATCACCATCGCCCAGCTGGAAAAAGAAGGCTACCAGGCCACTATTCTGGCCATGGGTCTGCCTATCAGCAGGGGCCTGAATATTCCCGGCGCCGAGGGCGACGGAATACTCTACGCTCTGCCTTTCCTGCAGGATGTAAAGCGCAAAGACTATAAGTTTGAAGGTAGTCCTGAAGTTATTGTTATTGGTGGCGGCAACGTGGCCATGGACGTAGCTCGCACAGCTCTGCGTGCCGGAGCTTCCAAGGTTAAACTGACCTGCCTTGAGTGTGATGAAGAGATGCCTGCCTTTGAATGGGAAATTGAAGAAGCAAGGGAAGAGGGCATTGAATTTAACAATTCATGGGGCCCGCAGGCTATAGTCAGGGAAAACGGCAAAGTTACCGGCCTTGAAGTGGTCGAATGTACCTGCGTTTTTGACGACAAAGGCCTTTTTAACCCGACTATGAATAAAGATAATCAAGAGGTGATCAGGGGCGATATCGTCATATTTGCTATCGGTCAGGGCGGCGATCCTGAGTCGGTGCGCGGCGAAATTGACATTGACGATCGCGGACGCCTCGTATTTAACAACCAGAAAATGACTACCAGCCGGTCCGGCGTATTCAGTTGCGGCGAAGTAGTAACCGGTCCTGGTTCAGCTGTAAAGGCAATGGCTAATGCCCGCCTGGCAGCACAGGCCGTCAGTGCCCATCTGCAGGGCGCATCTTTCGATGCTGCCAGCCTGACAGAAGTTCCGGTGCTTGATAAACTGGACTCTAAAGTGGCTGAAGAGATAACCCATGTTTCCCGTAATGCCATTCCCATGATCTCTCCTGAAGAGAGAGTGCGCCACTTCAAGCAGGCTGAACTTGGCTACGATGTGGAAACAGCTATCTGCGAAGCGCGCCGCTGCCTGACCTGCGCCGCCGGAGCACAGCAGGATGAAGATCTCTGCGTGCACTGCCTGACCTGCGTCAGGATTTGTCCCTATAACGTGCCGGTAATCAATGAAGAAGGCAAAGTTAGTGTTCGTAATGATCAGTGCCAGGCTTGCGGCCTCTGCCTCAGTTTCTGCCCGGTTTATGCCATTAAATTCCGTGGCTCCTACGTAGAAAACGCTGCCGCTGCCATAGAGCCCACAGTTAAGAAACT
>CAYWDA010000129.1:0-2756 GCA_964456945.1 uncultured Syntrophomonadaceae bacterium | reverse complement strand
TAGAAACGGACTCCGGCACTAATTGCCCCTGCTGCACAGGCTTCATTGCCTTGCATCAAAACCGGTTTCGTCTCCGGCATTTGTATCCAGCCTCCTCTTGACCAGTGCAATCGCGAAATCAGGGCAAAATGTTTCACAAATACCGCAGGCAACGCATTTCTCTACATCGTTTACAGCTTTATCATTGTCATCCATGTAAAGAGCTTCCCTGGGGCAGAAGGCGATACAGATACCGCATCCTTTACACCATTCCCTGTTAATAATAAGATCGGCAGTTCTATGTTTTTTTTCAGTCAGCGCCAAGTTTTAATATATCCCCCTCGCCAGACTCGTTTTAACCACTGTGTATGATTCTAAGCTTCATCCTACAGGAAGTGACAGAAAGATACTGAAAAACTTACAGAAAATTTCTATATTTGTTTCTTTCGTTGCAGCAGAGTTGTAATAAAAAAAATCGCCCCTAATTTTAATTCTTCCTGCGGCAGCGTAAAAAAACAACGGGGTGGGCAGTATTTCTCCTGCCCACCCGGATTGATAATTATTTATGGGTACCATTGCGCAGCCAGCCGCGGTAATGCATTGCTTCTGCAAGGCGCTGAATTGAATACATGTAAGCACCGGTTCGCATATCTGAGCCGATGCACTTTTCGCAGTAAAATTTGTAAACCATGCCAAATGCATCAACCATTTTTTCTTCGAGACGCTTGTTTACTGTCGCCAGATCCCAGCGGAACCCATAGTTATTCTGGACCCACTCAAAGTATGAAACAGTAACACCACCACTGTTGGCCAGAATATCAGGCACAACAAGGGTACCATTCTCTTTGAGAATCTGGTCACCTTCCGGAGTGGTCGGACCATTAGCTCCTTCAATGACGATCCTGGCTCTGACATCGTCGGCGTTAAGAGCAGTGATCTGGTTTTCCAGGGCTGCCGGAATCAAAATATCACAATCAATCGCCAACAGCTCTTCATTGGTTATCTCTTTACAGCCCGGAAAACCTTTAACAAAACCGGTCTTCTCAACATGCTCAAGTAATTGCATAATATCAATGCCGCTCTTGTTATACAAGCCACCGCTTACATCACTGACAGCCACCACCGGGCAGCCGGCTTCAGCGAAAAGAATCGCGGCGTTACTGCCTACATTACCAAAACCCTGGATAGCCATACGCGCGTGTTCAAAGGGAATATTAAAAGCTTTTGCCGCTTCCCTGGCTACAAAGAAAGCACCACGTCCGGTAGCTTCCTTCCTACCCACACAGCCACCTACAGCAAGCGGTTTGCCGGTAACAACGCCAAAAGAAGGTTCACGCATTATACTGCTATACTCGTCAGCAATCCAGGCCATAACCTGAGCATCAGTAGCAACGTCTGGAGCCGGAATATCAGTTTCCGGACCGAGCATAGGGCCTAAGGCACGAACATAGCTGCGGGTCAATTTTTCACGTTCTTTTAGAGAAAGTTCCCCCGGGGTACAAACCACAGCGCCTTTACCTCCACCGAACGGCACATCGACCAGTGAACATTTCAGGGTCATCCACATTGATAAAGCTTTGATGCTGTCGGTAGTTACGTTCGGGTGATAGCGAATACCACCTTTGAAAGGACCAAAAACGTTATTGTGCTGAGAACGGTAACCGGTAAATACTTTAGTCGTACCGCTGTCCATCTCAACCGGTATAGCTACCTCAACGAAACGCATCGGTGTTTTCAGGTGTTCATAAACTTCGGGTGATAAACCGGCCAGATCAATTGCCTGACGAATCATACTCAGGGTTGCTGTTAAAGTATTATCTTCTTTTTTAATCTTTTCTACTTCCACAGACATGCAAATTCCTCCTTATTATTATGTCGCTCTAGCAGGCATAACTTTTATATTTTTAGCTGCTCTTCTGCTCAGCAGCAATTGCCTGTTCCAGTATATCAAGACCCTGGTTAAGCAGTTCTGATGAGATATTTACCGGCGCCAGTAACCTGATAACGTTGCTGTAGATACCGGCGGTAATAATTATTAAACCATGGTTATGACAATACTTAACAATATTCTTCGCTGCATCGGCAGCCGGTTCCTTAGTTTTGCGATCTTTTACCAGTTCAATAGCTAACATTGCGCCAAGGCTGCGGAAATCACCAATTAACGGGAATTTCTCCTGCATAGCCTGCAATCTGGCCGCAGCTTCTGCTCCTGTTATTTTCGCTTTCTGCTCAATTTGTTCTTTTTCCAGCATTTCAAAAACGGCCAGCGCGGCTGCACAACCCAGCGGGTTTCCTCCGTAAGTTCCGCCAATTTCTCCCGGCCCGGCAGCATCCATTACATCAGCTCTGCCCGTCAGAGCACTGATTGGCACTCCACCGGCAAGAGATTTAGCCATCGTAGTCAGATCAGGTTCTACCCCGTAATAATAACTGGCCAAAGGCCCACCAGTGCGGTAAAACCCGGATTGAATCTCATCGAGAATTAACAAAACATTATTTTCCTTGCATATTTCATGAAGCACTTTAAAGTAATCAGGCGGTGGAACAATAAAACCACCCTCACCCTGAACCGGCTCGGCAATTACTGCAGCAACATTATCAGCTGTGCATTCAACTGCAAAAAAGTTTTCCAGGTAGCGGGCGCAGTGTAAATCGCAGTCCGGGTAAGTCAGGCCAAAACGACAGCGGTAACAATAGGCCGAAGGAATTTTATATACATCTGGAGCAAAGGGACCGAAGCCATACTTGTATGGTTTAACTTTGCTGGTTAAGCTCAT
>CAYWDA010000128.1:0-3406 GCA_964456945.1 uncultured Syntrophomonadaceae bacterium | reverse complement strand
CTGCCCTTAACTGCAAGCGCTTTAAAAAGCAGGTAAGCGCTGTCGGCGCCACCAGAAAAGGCAACAACTATGTCACCTAAAGAGCGCAGCATATGCTCGAGCTTTTCCACTTTTCGCAACACAGTAACCGGATCTACCCGAATATTTATACCACCAGCCCCCTTAGTTCTCATGAACTGCAATTTCGCTTACGCTGCTTAAATAGCAGGGTTCGATTTAGAATACCTTGTTTTTCGAAAATTATATCATACCCGGTTGACAAATTGACAAGCATAACTTGACTTTCATGTAAGAATATTGCTATAATTTTCCTACATTATCGGCAACTAACTATCGTTCCTGACCAAAGGTGGTAGCCTATACAATGTCCAGCTTACGGCGCTGCAGAATATTTAATTTTCTATCTGCAATCACTTTATTCTGCCTTATATTTACTATTGCAATTCCAGTATTAGCCGGCGGCAGTGCACTACCTGCCTCTTCTTACAGTCCTGAAGCAATAGCCCACGGCGAGAGAGATTATTTTATTTTAGATTGCCCTGATTTTCCCCTGAAAAGCGAACTGAAGCGTACCATTATGCAGGTGATTGACAATCGCTTTCATCAGTGGCATGAATACGAAAACAGGGCTGCTAAAAAGTTCTTTATCTACATGGTAGATCCTTACAGGAAAGCGCTCAGCGCTGCGGAAGCCCGGGCGCTGTTGACGGCTTCCCGTGAGTGGGAAAATCAGGCCTTCATCAACCAGCATCAGTCAAGGCCAACCCTGCAATCGGCCGATGCCTTCACTGACAGCGAAATGAAAGTTAACCTGCCGGCAGCTATCACCGGCAGTGCCAATCAGAACAGCCTTCGTCTCACCGGCTTAACCGACAACCGCACAAGTGTTGATGGAAGCAAAGCAGTTGCCTACCCCTTTAACACAATCGGTTTTTTAACAGTGAACTTTGTTGCCGATTACATGCGGGGCACCGGTTTCCTGGTCAGCCCCTATACAGTCTTAACCAATGCTCATAACGTTTATTTCACCGCGCGGGGTGGCTGGTTTCAATCAATAACCTTCGCCCCGGGTCAATATGAAACTGAACCACTGCGGCAGGTAAATCCTTACCCAACCCTGAGTCCGGTAAACGCATTTACCAATGAAAATTACCTCTACTACGAAAAACTTAACGATACAGACCGCTCTGTTAAATACGATTATGCAGCGCTTCTCTTTGATGAAACTTTCACCGGCATTACCACCTTCATGCCCCTTGAATTCAATCATATTCCTGAACAAATCAGCCTCGTCGGCTACCCGGGTGTCGTTTACGATAAGGCCAGTCTAGGCATGTGGCGCTCTGACGGCGACCTGGTCAACTATGATGAGCACTGTCTTTATTATGAGGCTTATACTACCGGCGGCAACAGCGGCAGCCCCGTTTTTGTTTATAACCAACAGGCAGACACTTACCGGGTGATTGCCATTCACTCATTCGCTTATGATGGTGATCTAATTCTGAGCGGCGGACCCCACTTTAATAACCAAAACCGGCAGCTGATCGAGCAATGGCTACGCTGGACACCGGAAATTTCTAATAACCCGGTAACATCACTGACCTTGACAAAAACCAGCTTAATTATGAATGCCGGCGAGACCCAGGTACTCACAGTAATCATTGTTCCTGAAGATGCAACCAATAAAGGGTTAGCCTGGTCAAGCAGCAACCTTTCCGTTGCTACTGTCGATGCTTACGGCATTGTAAAAGCCATGCGCTGCGGAAATGCAACAATCATAGTTAAAACCCTTGACGGCAGTCAGGAAGCAAGCTGCGCGATTACCGTAAGCGTAAACCGTACCGGCTTCATGAGTGGAGACATTAATGGTGACAATGAAATTAATGTGCTCGACACCGTGCTGGCCCTGCAGCACGTCTTGCAGATCGCTGAGCTTGATGAGGAATCATGGACCTACGCTGATGTTAACGGTGACGACATAGTCAACGTTCTTGATGTAACCCTGATTATGCAGTTTGCCTTAGGTGTCATAAATTCTTTTGAATAAAGAATACTGCTGATAGACGACAGCAGGTGTCCAATAGGTGTTGTTATAAATATCGGTTAAGCGGTAAGTGACCAAACATCTGGCGTTACCGATATTAACGTTGCTGACCTCGAGTTCGCCTGTCACGATCATCTGCTCACCGAGATAAAAACTGCTGTCATAATCTTCGTCATAGGTATAATAATCACAGAGAAAATCAATTACATCGCCCTTGTAAATATCAATTAACCCCTTGGCTACAGTGTTTGTCACCGCGCCATAATTAATTCTTGCCCCGGCTACAACGCCATAAGGGTAATCGTCATTAAATTTGACAATAATATCCACAAACTGATCGTTTAACATGGCGGGAATTCGCCCGGTGGTTGACCAGATTCCACTTTCCTCTTCGATGCTTTCAACATAGTAGGCCACAACATGCCCGTCCAGAGCCAGCCAGGTGCCGTCAAACCCCACAACCAGGTCGCCGTCAGTGTCAAACTCGTAGACATTATCTAAACCGAGATCGATAAAACCTTCGCCATCATCAAAAAAGATATTCAACTCTACTTTCTGAATCAAATCCCACTGCTCGTCAGTAAGCTTTAATACCTGGTTGCGTCCCTTTTGCCTTAACACCAGGCTGCCGGCATCCAGATAATTCTTCTGGTAAAAATCGGCATTGTTCTGAATCTGGTTTGTATCGATCCAGTTCGTTTGATCAGCTTGCAAATCACCGGTAAAACTGCTGAAGTCAGCATTGGCGAAAAAAGTATTCCACGCCAGGGCCCATAAATCTGATGACGAACCGGAAGAGCCGCCCCCGGCCAAGCTTCCAAGTAATGAGCTAAGCGGGTTACTGCTGCCGCTGGTCGTGATCTGCCCGCCGACAACCATGTTGGCAAATTTTCTGACCAGGGTGGTATATTCCTCACCCATGCCGATATTATTATAAACAGAGAGCATCGAAGAAAGGTTCTTTAACTGATCATAGGGAAAGTAGATTGAAATACCGTGGGCTCTGGATATATTGTTTGATGTTCTGTTATATTTTATGCTCTGCCTTAGCGCATCAACCAGGTTCTTCGCTTCGGGAGAATCAATATTCTGGGCCAGGTCAATTAAATCAACCTGGTCAAGCTTAGAGCGGTTGAATTCCCTGGTGTCACTGCGCGCGTCTGAAATCACCTTATAATCATCATCCAACTGCAGGGTAGCAGATTCGGCAAAAGAACGAAAGGCATCATCTACAACATTATTGAGGACAACAAGATCAACTATTGAAAGGGTAGTAGTATCCCTGGGCACTTCAACGCTGCACTTGCTGACAAAATCGTCAATAATCATTTTACCTATTTCAACTGTTTCCATGGAAGTGTT
>CAYWDA010000127.1:0-3226 GCA_964456945.1 uncultured Syntrophomonadaceae bacterium | reverse complement strand
TCGACTCCGGTTCCGCCGCGCGAAGCGGTTTCAGTTAAAGCACAGGTTAAACCCGCGCCGCCAAAATCCTGCACGCCGCTGACCAGTTTCTTTTCAATTACTTCAAGGGTTGCATCCATCAGTAGTTTACCCATGAAGGGGTCACCAACCTGAACGGCAGGACGGCGCTCTTCCGATGCATCAGAGAGTTCTTCAGAAGCAAAAGTCACCCCGTGAATACCATCACGACCGGTGCGTGCCCCGACCAATAACACCAGGTTGCCCACACCACAGGCTTTACCCAGCACTAAACGCTCAACAGGCATAATGCCAACGCACATGGCATTAACCAGAGGGTTTCCGCCATAACAGGGCTCAAAGTAGATCTCACCGGCCACAGTTGGAATGCCGACACAATTTCCATAGCCACCAATACCGGCAACCACCCCATCAAAAAGATAACGTCCGCGGGCGTCTTCAAGCGTGCCAAAACGCAGGGAGTTTAAAAAAGCGATCGGCTGCGCCCCCATAGTAAATATGTCGCGCAAAATACCACCAACACCGGTCGCCGCACCCTGGTAAGGTTCGACAGCCGAAGGGTGATTGTGGCTTTCAATTTTAAAGACAGCCGCCCATCCATCACCGATATCAACAACACCGGCATTTTCACCCGGCCCCTGGATTACCCGTGAGCCGCTGGTCGGAAAAAGGCTGAGCGACGAGCGGGAATGCTTGTAACTGCAGTGCTCCGACCACATTACACTATACATGTTAAGTTCAACTAAATTCGGTTCGCGTCCTATTTGCTCAACGATCAATTCATACTCGAAGTCGGTCAGGCCCAGCTGCCGCCAGCTTTGCTCAGCCAATTGAACCCACCTCCCGTTTTTGAAAATAATCGATCAGCGAATTGAAAATTATAAGGCCATCCTTTGAACCAAGTACGCTTTCGCCGGCTCTTTCCGGGTGCGGCATCAGCCCGAGCACATTACCGGCCAGGTTGCATACGCCGGCTATATTATCAATTGAGCCGTTTGGATTCGCTTCAAAAGCCACTTCCCCGTCTTTACTAACATAACGAAAAACTATCTGCCCATTTGCTTCAAGTTCCTTTAGCAGTTCCGGTGAGGCATAATAGTTGCCGTCACCGTGGGCAATCGGCAGCTGAAGCAGATCACCGCGTTCAGTTAAACCGGTAAAGGGCAACTGGTTATTTTCTACCCGAACATAAATCTGTTCGCAGCGAAACTGCAGGTGATTATTGCGGTAGAGAGCGCCGGGCAGCAGGCCCGCTTCGGTAAGCACCTGGAAACCGTTGCAGATTCCCATAACCAGGCCGCCTGCTGCAGCAAAAGCCGCTAGAGCTTCCATGACCGGGCTGAAGCGGGCAATCGCCCCTGAGCGCAGGTAATCACCATAGGTAAAGCCTCCAGGCAAAATAATTACATCGCACTGCTCAATACTGCAGCTGTCATGGCCAATATAAACCACCTCGTGCAGCAAAACATCGCGCACCAGGTGGTAGGCATCAAGATCGCAATTTGATCCGGGAAACACTATTACCCCAAACTTCATACCCCGGCCTCCTGCAGCGTGTAGCTGAAATCTTCAATAACCGGATTGCTCAGCAGACGGCGCGACATCTCCTCAACCTGGGCAGCAGCTTCATCACGATTAGCAGCTTCCAGGTTAACTTCCAGGTATTTGCCAACCCTGACCCGCTTAACATTTTTGTAACCGAGCGCTTTCAGAGAACCTTCTACAGCCACTCCCTGTGGATCAAGAACCGCTTTTTTTAAGACAACTTCAACTTTTGCTGTCCACTGCAGAACTTTCTCCTCCCTCCAGGCGGCGTAAAACTTCACGGTAAGCATCAATTACCCCACCCATATCCCGGCGAAAACGGTCTTTATCCAGTTTTTCGCCGCTGCTGCTATCCCAAAAACGACAGGTGTCTGGTGAAATCTCGTCTCCGAGCAGAACTTTTCCCTTATGTCGTCCAAATTCCAGTTTAAAATCAACCAGGGTAATACCCTTCGCTTTCAGGTAAGGAATCATAATTTCATTTACCTTTAACGCCGCCGCCTCGATCTGGGCCATCTCTTCAGCGGTTGCCAGATCCATGGCGTAGATATGATAGTGGTTGATCATTGGGTCGTGCAGCTCGTCATCTTTCAGGGAAAACTCGATCACAGTCTTCTTCAATAATGTTCCTTCAGGGATACCGAGGCGCTTTGAGATACTGCCAGCGGCAATATTACGCACAATAACTTCTACCGGAATGATCTCCAACGCTTTTACCAGCATTTCACGCTCGCTGATATTCTTTTCAAAATGTGTTGCCACACCTTTTGCCTCGAGCATCGTAAAAAAGATCTCTGAAAGCCGGTTATTGAGAATCCCTTTATCTTCAAGTGTATCTTTTTTTACCCCGTCAAAAGCGGTTGCGTCATCTTTATACTCGATAAGCACCAGTGCTGGGTCATCCGTTTTAAATATTTTTTTCGCTTTCCCTTCATACATAAAATCGCCTTTTATCATTTCCTCAGTCCTCCCTTCATTCTTTCCCTACAACTAACCTTAATAATCATAAACGCCATTAGATTATCCCCAGACGCTTGTAAATATAATCGACCCGGCGCAGATAATAGGCGGGGTCAAAGCAGTCATCTAACTTTTCCTTACTCAACCGCTGAGCTACCATCTCTTCAGCTGCGAGCAGATCTTTAAAGGAAATGCCGCGCTCCCAGGATTCCATGGCACAGCGCTGCACCAGGTCATAAGCTTCTTCACGGGACAGGCCGCTTTCTACCAGTTCCAGCAGCACACGCTGAGAATAAATCAAGCCCCCGGTTAATTCCAGGTTGTGCAACAGCTGCTGCGGGTAAACATTCAATTCTCTTATAACCCGAATCATCTGCTGCACCATGTGATCGGTAATAATCGTACTGTCGGGCAGAATCACCCGTTCAACAGAAGAATGGGAAATATCGCGCTCATGCCAGAGGGCCACGTTTTCAAAGGCCGATACAGCGTATCCGCGCAAAAGGCGGGCCAGGCCGCAAATCTGTTCACATGTAACCGGGTTACGCTTGTGCGGCATTGCCGATGAGCCTTTCTGTCCGCTGTAAAACGGTTCTTCCAGTTCCCGTGTTTCAGTGCGCTGCAGGTTTCGGATTTCAAGAGCAATCTTCTCGAGAGTAGCGCCAATGATCGCCAGAACGCTTAAAAACTCAGCGTGACGATC
>CAYWDA010000126.1:0-13747 GCA_964456945.1 uncultured Syntrophomonadaceae bacterium | reverse complement strand
TGCCTTCAGTCTCAAAGGGACTGATTGTTCCGCTTTCAGACGCAGGTTTGTCGTCACTGCCAAAATCATAAAGATCGCCTGTCCCAAAGCCAAGATTATCATCAGTGCCAAAGTCAAAGATATCTTCATTTGAGCCTGACCCAAAATTATCCATGCTAAAAGAATCAGTAATACTTGCACTGCCGATGACCGTAAGATCTTCATAAAGGTAACCACCTGACCAGGGGCTGCTGATTCCAATTAAACGATTAACTACACCACCTGAATTACTGAAATTCTGATCCATCTCAAAACTGTAGGCTGAACAAACCCTACCAGTCAATTCTGCACTTGGTGACAAACCGGCGAGCGGGACAGTACTGACCAGGAGAATTGCAAAGATCATTAAAGCTACTCTGTAAAATTTTTTCACGCATCTCCCCACCCTTCGTGTATAAGCTTTACAACTCTGACTAACAGCTCTCAGTCAAGTTTACATTTTCTATTGCAACCATATCATGATCAAGCTGCTCTTTCAAGTGTTATCATTGGTAAGAAAGCCATACAGCTTATAGTCAACCTCATTAATATATTTTTCCAGGACAAAATTGAAACATGTTAAACTAGACCAGAGAACTTAATTGCATCCTGCAGCCGGTAGTGATATCATCATTTTGATGGTAAATTATGTTTTAGAATATAGATTCTATACGCAAAGAGGGGGTTCCATTGTGGAACAAACCGCGAATTATGGAAACGCAAATGCAAGAGCCTATGATGAAGAAGCCGAAGCCAGTGGATGGTTAGGCCCCGAAATAGCCTTCGGCCTGGCTTACGCCTACATTAAGCCCGGTCAATCATTACTGGACATAGGTATTGGCACCGGTTTGGCTTCAGTTCTCTTCCGCAAAGCAGGTTTGATAGTCCACGGAATGGATATCGACCCCGCAATGATTGAAGCCTGCCGCAGCAAAGGCTTTTCCGATTTACTACTTCATGACCTGAGCAAGACTCCCTACCCGTATCCCACCGAAAGCATTGATCACGCGATCTGTGCCGGGGTAATGAATTTCTTTAAAGACCTTTCCCCGCTGTTTGCAGAAACAGCCCGCATCCTGCACAAAGGAGGTTTATTTGTTTTCATAGCAGGCAACAAGGCCAAGGATGATGACGGTGAGTTTATCATAGGTGCAGAACACACCGGGTCAGATAAACCACTGACTATGTATAGGCACAGCACAGAAAAGATAAGTCTGTGGATGGAACAATACGGTTTTGAACTTCTTAGAAGCCTCACTTTTCCGATCTTCATGGATCGGGAACGAACTAAGAGCATTGAGGCAAAGGTATACCTGGCAAGAAAATCTTAGTAGAGCAGCACACACCATGAAGCAGGAACTAACGGTGATATGACAACTTATATTATTAACGAAAAATGCATATTTTGTAACCACTGCATTACTGTCTGCCCGGCCGATGCCATAGTGAAGGGTTATCCCATCTACTATATTGACCAGGAAAAGTGCGAGCAGTGCGGAGAGTGCTTTGAAGTCTGCTCACATAATGCTATTGATAATGTCGAAGCTACCGGATAGTGAGCCTATCAATGCACCGACACTCAACAATGAAGGGTAACATATCAATTCAGCTTCCCTAAAACAGCTTAACAGAGTTCAGTTCAAGGTCAATCGATTTGCCTATATTCACCTTGTCCTGTATACCCATGCCCGATTCAAAGGATTTTTAAGCCGGGAATAAGGTTGCACCAGATCTATTAAGGGTTAGCCTTAAAAAGGAAATCAGCGGGTAAAGGTGAAATAAATACAACAAATTTATTTTATTTCAATAACAACTGATTGAGGTGATCACATGAAGTATTTTTCATATAAAAGTTCCCTATGTATTGTCATCCTATTATCAGTTTCTCTTTTGATAGTAACCGGCTGCAGTACCAGCATCAGTCACGACGGCGGGAAGTATAGCGGCGACCTGGAAAACGGAATCCCCCAGGGCACCGGTAAATGGACCGGGCCCGATGGAACAACCTATGAAGGAGAATTCGAAAACGGAGTGGCGCATGGCACGGGTAAACTGACTTTTGCTGATGGCCGCATCTATGAAGGTGAGCTTTTAGACGGATTACCTCACGGCAGTGGTACAGAAACTCTGCCTGATGGGGAAGTATATGAAGGTGAATGGCTGAAAGGGCTTAGACACGGCAAGGGAACTTACACTTTTATGGGTATTCAATATGAGGGTGAATTCACCTATGGTGTTGCGCAGGGTTCAGGCACTGTCACCCTGCCGGATGGTATTATATATGAAGGAGAATTAAAAGACTACGAATCCCATGGCACGGGGACAATGACCTGGCCCGATGGCAGCCGCTACGAAGGTGAGTGGAAGGACGGAGTCCGCGATGGGGTCGGAGTGCTAACTTTCCCTGAAGGCACAAGATATGAAGGTGCTTTTAAAAATGGTGTTCCCAATGGCAATGGAATAGAAACCTGGCCCGATGGCACAGTTTACGAAGGCGAGTGGAAAGACGGTCGAAAACATGGGATAGGAACTTACACCTGGCCTGATGGCTCTTTTTACGTGGGTGAATGGTTTGATGGCCTTAAACATGGCGAAGGCGTAATTACCGGAACAGATGGAAGTGTTAAAACCGGCACCTGGGAAGAAGATATCTACGTTGAACAAGCTGATTGATCCCACAATAGATGTAAGAACTGAAGTTCGACTTTTATGCATTAATTACTGGAACCTGGTGGGAGGTTCATTGTAAGTATGCTGCAGGAAAGTACATTTAACATTGCGCTCTTAACTGCCCTGACTGCATTTTTTTTGGCCCAGGGTTTGAAACTGATCATCACCGGCGTTACACTGCGCAGGATCGACTTTCGTCGCCTTGTCGGATCCGGCGGCATGCCCAGTTCACATGCAGCCGGCGTTACAGCTCTGACCTTGTCAATCGGCCTAACCGAGGGCTGGAACTCAGTTGTTTTTGCCGTAGCGGCAGTATTTGCGGCGATCGTTATCTTCGATTCAACCGGAGTCCGGCGAGCAGCCGGTAAGCAGGCTGCCGCTCTTAACGCCATTGTCGACGACATTTACCATCATAAGTACCGACCCGAAAAGCTGCACGAACTAATCGGGCATACCCCGGTTGAAGTTTTCGCAGGAATCCTCTTAGGCCTAATGGTCAGCGGTCTCTGGTGGCTGCTGGCAACGAACTGATCAGTAACCGCAGACGTCAAGTGCGGCTGTCAGGTGCTTTTCAACTAAAGTGTATCTAGCATACTGAAGTTGCAGATTGGGAGGAAACACGTTTTTATAATAAGTTTAAAATAAAACAGAGAATTAACTATAATCAACAGAGATAGCAATTACGAAACGGAGGGGAACAAAATAAACGAAGCCAGAGTTTACCACGAACCTGAAC
The DNA here is from genome assembly GCA_964456945.1 of uncultured Syntrophomonadaceae bacterium. GTDB lineage: Bacteria > Bacillota > Dethiobacteria > DTU022 > DTU022 > CAYWDA01. Next base: position 10,323 of record CAYWDA010000126.1, on the reverse strand, counting down.
TTATCGAACCGGTTGATCTTTGCCTGGTTAATGGCAGGCTTAACCGTGATGCGGTTGGCTGGTCACGCCAACCGCTGCATCACTGCAACTTATCAGGAAGCATGTTGCGTAAAAAACGGTGGAACTACTGGTGCATCACCACCGACCAGTTTCTCTTCTCGGTAACCCTCTCCAACATCGATTATATAGGCCTGGCTTTTGTCTACTTCCTTGACTTCGAAACGAATAACTTTCACGAACTGACTGTAACCCGCCTCTTCGGCAGTGGCTGTGAGCTGGGAAATCTTGTTTCCGATGGCGCTATTTTTAAAGATTCTAAACTGACATTGAGCCTGCAGCCTGATGGCGATAAGACTACAATTAAGGTAGATTGCCCTGATTTCGGGGGGCACAGATTAGCGGCTGATTTGCTGGTCACTTGCCCGGAAAGCCACCAGAGCCTGAATGTGGTTATTCCCTGGAGTGACCACCGTTTTCAGTTTACTTCAAAACAAAATACCCTGCCGGTAACCGGCAATGTTCTCATTGGCAGCAGTCATTACAGCGCAGATAGCGGCTTCGCCTGCCTTGATTTCGGTCGTGGCAAGTGGCCCTTTTCAAGTTTCTGGAACTGGGCAGGTGCATCTGGCACAGCTGGTGGTCACACTATTGGTTTGAACTTCGGGGCCGGCTGGACTGATGGTACAGGCATGAATGAAAACGGCGTTTGTGTAGACGGAGTGTTAAGCAAAATCAGCGAGGACCTGCTTTTCGAGTATAGCTCCTCAGATTTCATGCAGCCCTGGAAAATTAGAACAACCTTTTCTGACCAGGTTGACATCACCTTTAAGCCCTTTTTTGAGCGGGTGGCAAAAACCGATATGCTTGTCCTGAAATCCGAGGTGCACCAGATGATTGGCCATTTTTCGGGCACAATCAAAGATGCGGCAGGAAAAACCTACATTTTTGAGAACATGGTCGGCTGGGCCGAGGAACACCAGGCCCGCTGGTAAATGGTTGCCTGAAGTGAACTGCAGCACGGCCTGCTGAATCGTTCCAAACTGATACATATTACAGCAATAACCAAACCTGCGGAGGCGCCATGTTAATACCTTCACTACTAAGAACTATGCTGACCCGCTCTTTTCAGCCATTCACCTTTAGGGACAAACAGCAGGTTAAGCTCGATTTCGCCGCCATACAGCATTTGGGACTTTACCTGCATATTCCCTTCTGCCGCTCCCTGTGCCCTTTTTGCCCCTACAATAAAGTTCTTTACGACGAGCAGCTGGCCGAGCAGTATAAGGTGGCCCTGATCAATGAGATCGATATGGTCGGTTCGCAACTTGAAAAAAAGAAGCCTGTCACCAGTCTCTACATTGGCGGCGGCACACCAGCCCTGATGGCTGACAACCTGAAAGAGATCATTGACACCATTAAAAAGTATTTCATTATAGAGCAGGGTGTCGGTGTTGAGCTGCACCCCGATGACATTAACCCCCAGACAATAGCGCTGCTGCAGGAAGCCGGGGTAAATATGCTCAGCGTTGGTATTCAGTCATTTAACCGGCAGTGCCTTGCGGCTCTTGGGCGGATAGAAAACGATTACTCTTTGGCCATAGAACTGCTGAGCCGGTCAGATTTTAAGGTTATAGACATTGATCTGATCTTCGCCATTCCCGGGCAAACTGATCAAATGCTGCTTAACGATATTGAAACCGCCTTTGGCCACGGCGCAACCCAGGTTTCAACCTATCCCTTCATTGAATTTTCGTTTAACAGGAACGGGTGGCGACCTCTATCAGCAGGCGATAAAAAACAGATGCTCCGGGCTATCGCCAAATACTGTGAGCAAAGTGGCAGGGAAAGAACTTCAGTCTGGACTTTTGCCCAGGCCAATACAGCAAAATATTCTTCCGTAACGAGAGACCATTTTTTGGGTTTCGGGGCTTCTGCCACAACACTGCTGGAACGGGAATTTAAAATTAATACCTTCTCGATCGAAGCATACATAGAAAGAATGCACAGCAACCGGCTGCCAACTTCTCTTACGCTCTCGTTTAGCATGAGGCAGAGAGCGGTCTACCACCTCTTCTGGAGTGCCTATGCCATGAAGATTGATCCGGTTCGCTTCGAGACAATTGTAGGCCGCCCCCTGTCTGAACTATTCGGTTTTGAATTATGGATCGCACAAAAACTTAACCTGCTTTCTATGAAGAACGGCTGCTATTACCTTACAACCAGGGGAGCCCTGTATTACCACTACATTGAACAGGCTTATACCCATGCCTATATCAGCAAAACGTGGGGAATCTGCAGAGCTACCCCTTTCCCGCAAAAAATAACTCTCTAACCACCTTACCCGGCCCGCAGATAATTGTTGCCCGGGCAGGGTTCTTAACACTATTTATGGAATCTAAACCAGAGCGAATAACCGGGAGGTAATATTATGGACGCAGGCCGGGAAGAAGAACGGATTATATACTTAAATCTGCCTGAAACTGTTTTGGCAGCAAACTTAGAAAGATTAAAACTTGAGCAGGTTATTGAGCGCATCTGGAAGCATGACCACACCGTCTGGAACGAAAACCCCGAAGAGATCAGCAACAGGCTCGGTTGGCTGCAGAGCCACGCGTTGATGAAAGATAGTTTAGGTGAAATTAACAACCTGGTCAACCAGGTTCGCGCTGACGGTTATAACCAGGCGCTGTTATTAGGGATGGGCGGTTCAAGCCTTGCACCGGAAGTTTTCCGGAAAATTTTCGGCGTTCGCAAAGGCTACCTTGACCTGGACATCCTCGACAGCACAGACCCTGTGGCCGTAATAGAGAAAGAAAATAAGCTTGACCTGCACAAAACACTCTTTATTGTTTCAACAAAATCCGGGGGCACGGTAGAAACCGCCTCGCTGATGAAACACTTCTACAACAAAATGGCTGCTGCTGTCGGTTCAGAGCAGGCCGGCAATCATTTTATGGCAATCACCGACCCGGGAAGCAGCCTGGAGAAAACAGCCATAGATTTAAACTTCAGGACAACGTTCCTGAACGATCCTGCTATTGGCGGCAGGTACTCGGCCTTATCCTACTTCGGGCTTGTTCCGGCAGCGCTGATCGGCGTTAACCTGGAAGCCCTGCTTGAAAGCGCATCTGCCATGGCCCTAAGCGCCAAACCGGGTGGCTGCCCCTTGGATACAGACAACAGTTCAGCCTTTCTGGGTGTTACACTGGGTGCCCTTGGCAGCATAGGCCGCGACAAAGTTACGCTAATATCCTCTCCGCCAATTGAACCCTTTGGGACCTGGATTGAGCAACTAATTGCCGAAAGCACTGGCAAAGAGGGCAAGGGGCTTTTACCGGTGGTTGGTGAAACATTAGCCTCACCCGAAATTTACGCCAGTGATCGCCTTTTCATTTACTTACGCCTGGATGACAACACTACCTGTGACCATAGGGTGGAACGTCTAATAGAAGCGGGACATCCGTTAATGCAGTTTAATCTGACCGATCATTATGCGCTTGGTGGCGAGCTGTTCCGCTGGATGTTTGCTACCGCAATTGCCGGCTGGGTGATGGAGATCAACCCCTTTGATCAGCCAAATGTTGAGGCTGCAAAAGTGCTCGCTCACGAGATGATTGTGGCATACCAGGAAAAAGGCAAACTGCCTGCCCTGCAGCCGGATCTTAGAGTTGATGGTGGAATTGAAGTCTACAGTGGCCAGACTGCTGAGAACCTGCAGCAGGTTTGGCGTGATTTTCTGAAACAGGCAGACCTCGGAATAAAAGATATTAAAGATCGAAGTTATATTGCGATACAAGCTTACCTTAAACCTGGCCCCGCAACTGATCGCGCCATACAGCGTTTATGCGATCAGATCAGGGCCGTATCAGGCCTGGCGGTCACTTTCGGCTATGGACCGCGTTTTCTGCACTCGACAGGGCAACTCCATAAGGGAGACGCAGGCAAAGGTCTCTTCGTGCAGTTAACTGCGCCGCTAAAAGATGATCTGCCAATACCGGATCAGCCAGGCAGTAATCACTCATCAATCAGCTTTGGCCTGTTAAAAACTGCCCAGGCGCTGGGCGACAGGCAGGCGCTGCTTAATGCAGGCCGTAAAGTGATCCGCTTTCAGCTTACTGCTGATCTTGAAAATGCCATAGATAACCTGGCTGCAGAGATAAAAGTTAATCTTTAAGAGAGCTTAACCGGCTAACGAATCAGGCTTTTTCTAATCTCTTTCAACTGATCATAGATATTGAAGAGCAGAATTATTATTTCAAGGTAAACCCTTAATAAAACTACGCCGATGAAAGCTCCCAGCGGCGCTGCGATAATTGCGGCTATCAGCGAGCCTACTCCTGTGCTGCCTACAGTAAATATCGCCGTTACAATAGCACCCAGCGCTCCCAAACCGATTCCAACCAGACCGATGATATAGAGCACCCTGATAATTTTCGGGGTGATCATCTCTTTCATGCTCACGTCAATAAGCGATAACAGGAAACTATTTCCCTCTTCTTTGTAGTCACCCTTAGAAGAACGGCTTGATTGGTCTGATTCTTCATATTGCCTTCTACGGACAGGTTCTACCGGCTGCTCTCGCAAATACTCACCGCCAACCCATTCACCTTCCTGCATTTTGCCATCCGCAGAAATATCAGAACCATAGCCATGCCGTTTACCTTCTTTCCATTCGCCGATATACTTTCTTCCATCCGGCCAATTAATCGTCCCCTGCCCGTTTGGCTTATCATTCTGCCACTGACCATTATATTTAGTGCCATCCGGCCTTACCCAGATGCCCTGACCATGCCTTTTGCCGCCCTGTATATCTCCTTCATACCAACTGCCATCCGGGTAAGTTATTTTTTCTCTGCTCATGATTAGCCTCCTTTGTGTGCCTGACAAAATATTTCTACATTTACTGCTAAAAACCTTCTCGCTACTCTGCCTTCTATTATAATTCGTGCATGTAAAAGGATTTACCTTATTTACGCCGAATTTTCTGAGCAGTGGAAATGATTTAGCAGGGGAGGTTACATAGATGAACGATAGTACAGAACTTCAGGGTGGAGCCCTGGTAGCAAAAGCTTTAAAGAATGAAGGGGTTGAAGTTATCTTCAGCCTCAGCGGCGGGCACATTAGCCCAATCTACAATGGGTGCGTGGCTGAAAAGCTGCGCATTATTGACACACACCATGAACAGGCAGCGGTAAACATGGCTGAAGGCTGGGCTCGTTATAGCGGCAAACCCGGAGTTGCCCTGGTCACAGCCGGACCGGGAGTGGTTAATGCCCTGCCAGGAATGGCAGTAGCAGCCCAGAGCGGTGTTCCACTGGTCTTAATTGGAGGGCGCAGTTCACTGGCCCGCCGCGATATCGGCTCCATGCAGGACATTGATCAGCTTGAACTGATGCGACCACTGACAAAATGGGCGCGCCAGGTTTACCAGGTAGAGCGCATCCCCGAATATGTGGCAACCGCTTTCCGCCAGGCAATAACCGGAAGACCCGGGCCTGTATTTCTTGAAATACCGGTTGATATTATCTATGAAAAAACCGCGCCTGAAAAAGTTCGCTACCCGTCAGCCTACTACAGCACCCTGCGCCCCTGTGCTGAAGAGGGTGATATCAGGGCTGCGGCAAAAATGCTTGCAGCGGCCAAAAGGCCGGTGATTCTGGCCGGAAGCGGAGCTTTCTGGTCAGACGCTTCGGCCGATTTGCTTCAATTTGCTGAAAACCTGGGGATTCCGGTTTACACCCGCAATATGGGTCGGGGCACTTTTCCTGAGAGTCATCCCCTCGCGGGAGGCTTCTTTCCAATCGGCCTGATGCTGTCTGACCTGGTGCTGATCCTGGGCCCCCGCCTCGACTGGACAGTCGGTTATGGGCGTCCACCCCTCTTAAAAATGTCAACAAAAACAATCCGTGTAGATATCGAAGCGTGTGAAATCGGACAAAATCGTCCGGCGGACATCGGTTTGGTTGGCGATGTACGCGCGATCCTGCAGCAGTTGCAGGGGCAATTAAACCCGGAAGAGATGCAGGTAGAGAGTTCCTGGCCGGAGACCATCAGGGTTATGCGAGAAACAGCACGCGAATCGGCCATGCAGAGCGTTGACCCTGCAGCTGTTAAGATTCATCCGGCCCTGCTTTGCCGTGAATTAAGCGCCTTGCTTCCAGAAGGTTCCTCAGTGGTGGTTGACGGCGGTGACATTGCCGGGTTTGCTGTTCTGACCATGGATGCCCTATCACCTTCATCACTGATCTGGATCGGCGCTTTCGGCCACCTGGGTGTTGGCCTGCCTTTTGCCATTGCCGGCAAACTGGCCCAGCCCGCAAGACCGGTATTCTTAATCACTGGAGACGGCTCGTTCGGTTTCAGCATAATGGAGTTTGCCTCGGCAGTACGCCACAATATCCCGGTGGTCTGTATCATTGCCAATGATGGCGGCTGGGGACAAATTCGCCGGGGGCAAAAGCGTGACTTCGGCCACACAGTCGGGGTTGAACTGGAATCAATGCGCTACGACCAAATTGCTTCAATCATGGGTGGTTTCGGCGCCTACATCGAAAAGATCGCTGATTTAAAGTCTGTTTTAGCAGAAGCTATAGCCAGCGGACTGCCGGCAGTAATTAACGTACGTACTGACCCAGATAGTGGCTTTGCAGGCATGGATTTGCCATGGAAAATTAATTAGGCCCGGTGCTGCATAAGCAACACTGCTAACGAAATGGAGAAATCTTAAATGAAAAAACTTGATGGAAAAGTTGCCCTGATTACCGGTGCTGGAAGAAAAAAGGGAATTGGCAGTACCTGTGCCTCGCGCCTGGCTGAAGAAGGAGCAATTGTTGTTGTTACCGATCTTGCCGCCGGTTTCGCAGACTTTCCTAACTACAAAGTCGGAGCCGGAGGCGAGTTGGATGAGGTAGCGATTGCTATTCGCGAATCAGGCGGGCAAGCCATAGCACTATACGCCGACATATCAGACCCTGAATCAGTCCAGGCTCTCATTGCCGGGGCAAAAGATGCATTCGGACGGATCGATATCCTCGTCAACAATGCCGGTGGTTCACCGGGACCGGCACCATTAACCCAGTTCACGTTAGCGGCCTGGGAAAAGACCCTGGCTATTAATTTAACCGGCACCTTTCTCTGCTGCCGTGAGGTAGTTCCGCTGATGATCGAGCACGGCGGCGGCAAAATAATTAACATCTCATCACGGGCGGCCAGGCGCGGGGCACTGTGGATGCACGCCTACAGTGCTGCCAAAGCCGGGGTGCTGGGTTTAACCAGTTCAATGGCCCTTGAACTGGCCCCCTTCAACATCTGTGTCAACGCACTCTGTCCCGGGGATATTGAAACTGATCTGAAACAGTGGGGTCTTGAAATGGAAGCCGCAGTTAAGGGAACCACTGTTGAAGCTTTAAAAAATGAAATCGCCCGGGCAACTCCGCTGGGGCGCTTAGGTACGCCAGAAGATGTTGCAGCAGCGGTAGCCTTTTTTGCTTCACCAGATTCCGATTACCTGACCGGCGAAATCATTGAGATTTCCGGCGGTTCAGGTTTAGGAAACGCCACCGGTAAGCCCACATATTGATCATGTGCAGTTCTATCTTATTTGATAAGGGGATGTAAAAATGCAAGAGGAAAAGAAACTACGCAAAGAAATAAGTTTCCTGGGCCTCATAGCAATGTCTGTCGGCGGCAATATCGGCGGGGCTCTCTTCTCACTGACCAACATTGCCGGTTCCATGGCCGGGCCGGCGCTGCCTTTGGCCATGGTCATCTCTGCTCTGCCAATCCTGCTGGCTTTAATCCCTTTAGCCGTGCTGACCTCCGCCTGGCCAACAACGAGCGGCACTTACCGCTACGCCCAACTATTGAACCCCAAGGTTGCCTTTGTGATTATGGTTTCACTGGCTATCTGTGCCGCTATCGGCGGACAGCCGCTTTTTGCCCTTACCTTTGGTCTCTTCCTCGAAGAATTAGTGCCAATTTCACCGGTGTTGGCCGGCGTTATATTGCTTATTTTCTTCTTCCTGATTAACCTGCTCGGCATTAAACTCACAGCGCGTATCCAGGCCGCATTATTTTTGGTTCTCGTCGCTTCCCTGCTCCTCTATGTTGCCCTGGGCGCTCAGCAAGTAAGCGTGGCGAATTTTTCCGGCTTCTTCTCTGCCGGCATTGGAGGGGTATTAGCCGCAGCCGGTATTCTCTTTACATTCTGCGCAGGCGGCCTGTTGATTATTGATGTGGGCAGCGAAGTAATCAATGGTGAGCGCACCTACCCGAAAGCACTATTGGTCGGAATCATCATTGCCCTGGCAATCTACGTTGCTATTCATTTTATCACCATTGGCGTCTTCGACTGGCGGACTTTAGGCGACAACACCCTGCTGGAAGTTGCCGCATCCTTTATGAGTCGCGGGGCGCTTAATGTCTTTATTGTTGGCGGTGCCCTGGTTGCCTGTGCCACCACGGTTAACATTCTCTTTACCTACATCCCCCGCGGTTTGATGGTCGTATCCGGAGAAGGCCTTTTACCATCATTCTTAAGCCAGGTTAACCAGAAATTCGGCACACCGCACTGGGCCCTGGCTGTTACCTGCCTGCTTTCTGTGGTGGCGATTATTGTCATTCCATCACTTTTCTTCTTCGGCGCCATGCTCAATTTCGGCCTCATCCTGGCCATAACCGCTGTCTGCCTGGCTGCAGCAGTTCTGCCGCGCAAATACCCGGCTCTTTACGAGCGCGCCCTGATCAAATACACTCCACGCTCGCTTAAAATTGTTTGCTACCTGATCGCGGTGATCAACGGCCTGATTTTCCTCTTCCTCGCCCTGGCCATGCAGCAATCGGCCATGATTTATGCCGGGATTGTTATCGCTATCATTATTTACTCACTGAGCCGGGGTGAAGTATTTAAAAAGATTAACCAGATGCAGCTTGAACAAAAACTACCCGGCGAGTAAAGCAAGCTCCGGGCAGATTAATAGCATAGATTAAATATAAAGTTGCCAGGCTGCTGCTTTACGACAAAGCTGCAGCCTTTTTCTTGCGCAGCCTAACTATTCATAGAAACCATGCTCACGGGCAGTTTTGTAGATAGCAAGTATTTTTTCAGGCGGAACCTCTTCCTGGATATCGTGAATGGGGCAGAAAATATAGCCCCCACCCACTTTAAAAATATCAATCAACTCGCGCACTTCGGCAGCTACTGCCGCCACCGGTTCACTTACAAGCGTAGTTTGTGTGCGCACCCCACCGCCCCAAAAAGTTATCTCGCGGCCAAACTCTTTTTTCAGCCAGGCCGGGTCCATACCGGTTGCGGTAATCTGGACTGGATTCAGAGCATCAATGCCGGCATCGATAAAATCGGGAATATATGGGGCCACGCTGCCACAGGAGTGAAGCAGAATCTTTATAGAGGGGGCTACCTCTTTTACCGCCCGGCAGACCCGCACCAAATAGGGTTTAAAGAGTGTACGGAACATTTCAGGGGACATCTGGGGCGCATTTTGGAAACCATAGTCATCTCCCATTAAAATTACATCTATAAAAGGACCAAGAGCTGCGAGATACTTACCCAGTCTTTCAATACAGGTTGCAGCCAAAAATTCAAGCCAGCTGTGAATCAGATCGGGTTCTGAAACCATAAAGGTAAAAAACTTTTCGTAACCGAATAGCTCCTGCCCCACCTGGTAGAGTGAGAAAAACAGCGGACCACCGGTAGCAACCAGGGCATAGTCGGTCTCTGTGCGCATCTTTAAGGCACTATCTTTAAGAATTTCAATCTCTTCATCACTAATTGAGAAAGCGCCGCTCTGCCTGAGCAGGGGATACATGCTTTCAAGCTGGGCCAGATCTTCAATCATACCGAGAGGGCGACTGACTAAGTTAAAGTGATGGCCACGTGCCGGCATAGTCAGGATAGCAAGTCCGCCCAGCAGAGTCATTTCCCGGGTGCCGTCTTCCCTCATCACCGGCTGAAAACCGCCCGGAACCAGGCAGGTTGAACCATCTTTAAGCTTCCATTCACGCCAATTATCAGCCGGTACACCAAAATTGTTGTGCCGGGGCAGGGGCAGCAGGTCACCCCCCATCATTTTCAACATTTCCAGTCCTTTTTCCAAATCAGGTGAAGCAAGCATCGGAATCGGATCGCGCATGTAAGTTGGTGTATTCAGGCCAGCCAATTTTTTTAGGCGGTTGTAAGCCTGCACATTAACTCCGCTGTTGTGGGTAGCGCAAAAATCGATCGGCACCCGGTCAGCCTCCCGGTGTTCGAAAGCCGACATTACCCTTTCACGCGGGGTCATCGCTTCTGCCATCTATACTGCC
>CAYWDA010000125.1:0-2529 GCA_964456945.1 uncultured Syntrophomonadaceae bacterium | reverse complement strand
ATTACACCACGGCCCCGGTCTTTACGCAGCATGGCCGCAACTGTCTTCTGGAATTTTTGGTAATCCAGCAGCAAGATCAGGGCTTTAACTGCGGTCAGGGAAAAGAAGACGGTCAGGTAAATCGTGTTTTCAATACCCAAAGTAAAATGCAAATACCAGGTCAGAGCGACTAAGGCCAGGCCGAGCAGGGCAATAACTACAATGTAGGGCGGACGTTTTTCTGAGTAAAATTTTTCGATGAAGCTATTTTCATCCCAGGGCAACAGGTGCATGTAAAAAGGTTTCAGAAAGGCGGCCAGCCCGAAAACTATACCTAAAACTTTGAAGTAGTTCATTGTTGATACCTCCTAGTAAAGTAGAAATCCGATTAAAAGCGATGCTATTCCCAAGATAAGGGCCGCTACGTTGATCAGGGCCAGGGTTTTGCGATCTTTTTCCAGCACCCGCACTACAAAAGCCCGAAACTGCTGGTAGTTAAAAAGCACCTGTGACATTTTTGCCAGTGTTAAGGATAGCATTAACGTAATGACCAGTGAGTGTGGAACGCCTGCAGTGAAATGCTTATACCAGGTAAAAGCCACCAGACAGAAACCTATTATTCCGATATGCCAGACCCAGCGAGGTTGTTCTTCAGTGTAGGCAGTATTTAACTCAAAAGCGTTCCACTGCTTCGGAAAAAACTGAATCGCCGGCCTGGTCAGTATTAGTATTGCTCCAAAAACGATGCTCAAAACTTGAAAGTAGTTCATCATAAATTCTCCTTATCGCTATTGTTTTGCAATCCTTTTTTCAGGAATGCCGATAGTTTAAGCGTCTCTTTTTTCAAAGCTTCGCTGTCATTATCCATGAACTCTTTATAGTCAGGGTAGATATCGACAAAATGCAGCAGGGTGTACTTTAAGATACGGATGACAAAAGCTCTGTCGAAGTCATCCCTAATCTCACCGGCCTTAATTGCTTGATCAACCATATTTTTCACATATTCTTCAAATGCCCTGGTTAATTCTCCGAAGAGTCTTTCTTTAAGCGGGCCTTCTGCCATGTTCTGCAGGTGAACGCTAAGCTGGTGTTGGCGATCATACTGAACGGCGAAATCAACCGAAGCCAGCATCTGAAATTCAAGGTTTTCAAAAAAGCTCATTTCGGCAAGCGTTTTACCCGCTTCGGCAAGGGCTTGCTTCAAAAAGAGCTCTTTCATTTTCAGGACATTATCGATGAGGTAGGCATAGAGATCTTCCTTGTTGGCAAAATAATGATACATGCTGCCTTTTGAGATATTAGCCCGGGCTATGATGTTGTTTAGAGATGCCGCTTCGAAATCTTTTTCGGCAAATTCATCGAGGGCAGCTTTGATCACTCTCTTCTGCTCATCTGGTTTCAGATTGATAAAACCCTGCTTAACCACTTGAAAAACCTCCTTAGACCGAGTGGTCTAGACCATCTGGTCTAAGAGTAACATCGTTCTCTAAAAAACGCAATAGTTTTTAAAAAAAATACCCCGGAAGTTTTTGCTTCCGGGGTTAAAACTACATTGTGATGGTGTGCGATAGGCACCTTAAGCGTTATCTTTATTGCCCATTTCGCGTTTACTGTTCGCATAGTTGTAAATCAAACCACCGATTAGGCCAACAGCGGCAATGCCACCCAGCGGTTTTAACAGATACTGCCAGATGCTTGTCCCCAAAGAAACCTCGGGGTTGACCGGCAAACCATAATAATCGGGGCTGTGCTGTAGAACCATCAGCACACGTAAACCACCCAACTCGTTTTCACCATACAAACTAGCATTTTCATAGCCCTGTTCTTTGAGCATCTTGACCCTCGCTTTACCGTTAGCGACCAGCTTAGCCCTGGCCCCGAAAGATATCGCCTTGGGCGTGCATACCGAAGCACAGAAAGGCTCAAGGTCCCTCTCAATCCGTGTATTACAGAGAGTACATTTTTCCATGATCGACTTACTGCGATCAAAGGTGATCACTCCGTAAGGACAGTTGGCGGCACAGTAATTGCATGTGATACATGTTCGCTCGTCAATAACCGTCAAGCCGTCCTCAGTTTTATGACAGGCTCCGGTTGGGCAGGCCATGACACACTGAGCTTCAGTGCAATGCATGCAGGCCTTCTTATGGTAAACAGTGTTGACTTCCGGGTAGGTCCCAAACTCACGAACATGCATTTTTGTGCGATAAATATCATCTGTGGTGCCATAAATCTGCTTGCATACAGTAGTGCAGGCTTCACAGTTAATGCAGATCGATTTATCAATCATCATCGCGTAATCAGAATAAGCCATTAATTATTATCCTCCTCTCTTAATGCGCGCTAATTATGCCTTGTAGATCTTAACTGCAAAGTCCTGCATGCAGGCACCCTGTCCAGGGTCTTTCAGCGCTTTCATTTCATCAAAAGTCATGCTTGGAATCAGGTCGCCTTCGTTGGCGCCTCTGCCATAAGCATTGGTCATCAGGTTGCTGTAGCGTCCAAAACCGTGATAGATCATTACGGTGTCGGGGCGAATGCCCTCAATCA
>CAYWDA010000124.1:0-4446 GCA_964456945.1 uncultured Syntrophomonadaceae bacterium | reverse complement strand
GCCAGCACAGGTGTATCGCTAATATCAGATACACCAAGGATAATGTTAATGTTATCTGTATCAGCACTGGTGGCAACAACTAAACTGGCAGCATTCACATTAAGCCTTCTCATGCCCTCATCGAATTTTGGATCAGCAAATACAACATTGATACCCCTGCGCATCAGCTTAACCGCCTCAAGCTGTTCTTCCACTGCCACAACATATGGTACATTGTGGCTCTCCAACAGGGCTATAGTCCTGGCTACTGCTTCGTTGAAAGCTGTAAAAATCACATGGTTTTTCTGCCTGGTATAGGTAGGCGCGCGTGGAGTGAGCCGACTTTCAACCAGCGAGGCCATTAAGGTTCCGGCAATCATAAAGATGATAAATACCCCGGCAACCATCAACACCACAGTAAGAGCGATCATCGGAAACGAATGGAAAGGTAAAAGCTCTCCATAGCCCGTTGTTGTCAGGCTCTGCACTATGAAAATTATAACCTGCCCGGTGGTGACCTCTCTGCCTTCAAAGGTAACCATTAGGAACTTAATGATCGGGGTCAACACTAGCACCAGGAATACAGCCAGGCCAAATATGCGAATTAAGAGCCATTGAGTATAGTCGGCAACTCTAAGTGGGCTGGCTTCCTTTTCGGCAAAAAACCCGATCTTCTTTTGGGGATATAGTAGTTCTTTTAAAGGTTTCAACTCTTTCTCTCCTCCGGCTGTTAAACAAAGAAATTTGTTTGGTCCAAAATGACTGCTCATCTTAAATATTCTGCACGTTTTGAGATAAGCCTGTTTATCAAGGGCCGGTTAATCTATATTTCCAGGCATTTCTATTTATAACTCACCCTGGCCTTTTTGCAGCGGCTGACTAGATGGTCGCGAATAAAGGCAAAATCGGCACTATCCGCATAGACCTGGTTGCGGGTTAGATTTTCGTTAAGGTAAATTACGTTTCTTTTTTCCTTAACGACAATGGTTTTCACCCGGTCAAATTCGCTGATTAAGCTTTGCTTTGAGCCGGCCAGCAAACCTGCCCCCGCTGTCTGCGGGCTTTTTGCCAGCGTACCGGCCAGCACAACAAGCATGGAGAGAACCTGGCTTTTTTTATATTGCTTTTGCATCTGGATATGCTTCACCCGGTAATCATCCATCTCGAAGACCACGCAGTATTTGCCCCCGTTAATTATGGCAACAAGAGGGTAAGCAAGCAGCAGCAGGCCCGTGACAATGGCAAAAACCAGCCCTAACACCCTGATAAAAATATCTGCTGCGGCAACAAGTCCATCGCCATCAACCAGCGCCAGGATAAACATCAACAGCGCCGGAAACAGGGCTGCTAAAAACATTACCTTCCAGGCAGTGATCACCAGAGTCGGGTTTTTCCACATGTTCATTTCGTAAGCCCACCTGAAAACCCCCTTACTGTCTTTTATAACTCCTGGGCTTACCTGCTGCGCAGAACCCTCCTCTTTCACCAATTCACCTTTGGAATAATCTGCAGTCTCAACCTGCCGGCCACATTGACCACAGGTTTTGCTGTCAGCGGTTAATTCTGTTTTACAAAACTGGCAATACATATTCTACCCCCTTAGTCTGCGATAAGTGTGCCTTGAAACCGATCAGTTCAGTCGTAAACTGGTTTAGTTAAGCACCTGCCCGCTATTTACCGGCCGGTTTCAACTATTAAAAATCCGCTGCCGTTATCTTTTTCACCGGTAGCAGGCATAAAGCTCAGGTTATGGTAGTAACCGGGTTCGCTGCGCCAGCGCAGGCTGTAGTGCCACCCCCGCCAATCCCAGACGGAAAGGGTGCGCAAAGCCGCTGTACTGTCATTACCTGCTTCGGCAGATTCAAGCACAACCAGTTCCTGCAGGTTGTCACCATCAATGTCCGCCAGTATGAGTTCGTAAATCGGGAAGCTTACCGCTGAGCCACCCCAGGTCAGTTTGACCCGGCCCCCGCGATGCGCAAAGATATAAGGGTGGCTCTGCAGGTTGCCATCTTCATCTTCTTTCCAGAGAGCGGCAATAATGTCAGTGCGCCCGTCATTATTGGGGTCGCCCAGGGCCAGGTCAACCACCTGCCAATACGGCTCACTGCGCCAGATTTCTGCCCCCTGCTGCCTGACAACAATCAGCCCTTCAGCAAGGGTAATTATTTCTAGTGCGCCATCACCGGTTAAATCAGCCTGCCCTTCCCGAAAGGGTTTCTGCCCGATGGTTGACAGCTCACCCGGCAGGCCAGGCTGTAGATTTTCAGTAATTACCGCTCTTTGGCAGCCGCTTGTGTCGCAGATATATGCTGTGAATGATTCCTGATCATGCCCTGTCTGGTAAGCTATTCGTCCGACAGGCAAATGGTTGTACTGTAAAAAAGCAAAAAGCGCCCCCGGCAGAACCGCCGTTGCAATGATCATATAGATCAAACGGCTGCCTGCCGGGCAGCGCAGTTTCTTAAGAGGCCGCTTCAATTCTACCAGGCCGGTCGATCGCCTGCAGGCACGATGCGCGTTACAACCCAGCCGGCATCAGGATCGCGCTCCAGGGTATAGGTAATATCAATAGTATAAGGTCCGCGCTGCCCGACTTCAACCAGCTCAGTATTTTCATCCATTTCAGAGGGATGCGTGGTATCCGCGAAGCTGTAGAGTTTGTCCTGCCAGGTTTCACGCACAGTAACCACGGCCCGATCGGCAGACTGGCGATCAAAAGACCGGTAATCAGCTTCCAGCAGCTGGCGGCCTTCCGACTGTTTTGCCTTATCCAGGGCATCAATCTCCATGCTGATAGTGAATAGGGCTGCACCGCGAGCCCAGGCATAACTTTCATCGAGGTAAAAGAGGGCATTAACCCAACCCTTCTGAAAAATGTAAATTGCGCTTTGCAGCTCTTGATCTCCGCCATCTGTGGTGTAAAAGCTTTCGATCCAGGCAGGTGGCGGCGGGGCGCTGCCATCATCAAGCATGGCCTGCCACTTTTCGTCAGTAAGTCGGTCAGTTCCGGGCCAGGGGAACTCATAGTAGGAAAATATACCGCCCTTTGCTACCTGCAGGCGCAGGCTGCCGTCTTCTTCAACCAGGGGGACGACAACCAGCAGTTCATTAACGCGCCCAACCCCCACTTCAAGGACCGCCAAACCGGAAAAATCTTCCCCGCTATAGCTTAGATCTGTAGCCACATCGGCAATAAGAGCGGCCTGGGGATCTTCATCCATGTAGGCGAGGCCCGGATCTTCTCCATCAGCCGGGTCAGCTGCCGCCATTACCAGCTGTTCCAGCTCACCGCCGTAAAAACGGATGCGCTGGTGCTCTTCTTCACTAAGCGGAATACCCTGCAGCTGTTTTTCAGCCATCAGTTTAAGGGCCAGGGACAATTCTTCAATCCAGCGCAGGCTGGAAGCATCCTGTTCACTGAGCAGGCCCCTGTCACCCAGACCTTCGCCGGTCATTGCTGCCAGGGCGGCAAGGCGGGCAAAAAACCGGGGTACCGGTTCAACATAGCCGCGGGCCGGTAAGGGGTCTGGTGGTGTAGGCATCCAGCCGCCACCGAGTTCAGCATAACTTTGCTTGGCATAAAGGATTGTATCGTGCTTCAGTTCAGCCCAGCTGCCCAGGCTGGTATGCAGCTGCTTGTCAAGCCAGGCTGTTGACTGCATGAACTGCGGGTAATCTTCGCCGGGCACTTCAATCAGCGGTTGAAAAGCATAGAGCCAGGCGTTATTTACTGTTTCTGTCCACTCGTTGACAGTGAGAGAACCGGTCCAGAGGCGCATTTTTTCCATCTGTTCCGGGTAACCGCTGTAATCAGTTTCGCCCATTTCATCCAGAATAGTGTAAGCGCGGTCAGAACCGAGTGCGGCAAAAAGATCCAGGCCAACCGGCAGTCCGCGCCGATTCTCAAAATCGCTGACACTGTCAAAGGTCAACTGGCTGAAGATGTAGGCATCGGGTACAAAGCGCTGGCCCATAAAGCGCAGCCCTGCGGTATCCGCAAGCTGATCAGCTTCGACTATGGCCAGACCGAGAATTTTGGGAGGTGGAAGCTTACGGGCAGCGGCAAGAAAATCGGGCAACTGCTCTTCGTCAGCAAGCACATCGAGCGCCGGGTTCGTACCGTAGATTTCATCAACCAGGGGAAGGTAATCGAAAGCGGTTAAATCATCGCTGCGCCCAACCAGGAAAGCGGTCGGGTTATAAAGATCGGTCCACACTTCTAGTGCAGGCAGGCCGTTAACCTGAGTATTACGCAGCGCCCGCAGCAACAGCAGGGCAGAGCGGGTTTCATTTTCTGATGCCAGGCGGAAAGTCATGCGGCCATACCACATCATACTTTTAAAGTAAGACTTTAGCTCTTCGCTTTTGGTGTAATGACCGCGCGGAATGTACTGCGAATAATCTTCGCCCATTAGTAATTCATTAAAAATTGGCGACGATTGCATCCCGGCAGCTGCTTCTATA
>CAYWDA010000123.1:0-2068 GCA_964456945.1 uncultured Syntrophomonadaceae bacterium | reverse complement strand
GTTTCCCTGGCCTACCTGCTGGCTGCCCTGGCCGGTGCCGGAATAGCCTGTTCTTACGTGCTGCCCTGGTCTATGATTCCCGATGTGGTTGAGTTTGATCAACTACAGACAGGAGAAAGGCGTGAAGGTTCTTATTATGCCTTTGCCTCCTTCTTTCAAAAACTGGCGGCAGGCATGGCCATTTGGGCTATGGGGCAAGCCCTGGCTTTTGCCAATTACATCAACCCGACTGCTGCCGATCCCCTTCCGGTTCAGCCGGTTGAGGCGGTTCAGGCTATCCGCCTTTTCATGGGGCCTATACCGGCAATTCTTCTTGCAATTGCCGTTCTGTTTGCCTGGCGTTACCCGCTAACCAGGGCAAAGTATGAAAGTATTTGTGATGAACTGGAAGCAACAGGTAAGAATGGCTGAAGAGGCAGAATCGATTCGGGAGGTTGTGACCTAGATGAGTAACCTTGATAAAAAATGGCACAGGGAAACGATGGCTGTGCATGCCGGGTCTGGCCCCGATAAAGGATCGGCCGCCCTGGTCAGGCCGGTGCAGATGAGCGCATCATTTGAACTTCCCGAATTCGGGCCGGAACTTTTTGATGCCCTGCTTTTGGAGTCGGACCAGCCACCGCATGCCTATACACGGTGGAGTAACCCTGGTGTTCGCTCGCTGGAGGAAAAACTGGCTGCCCTTGAGGGAGCAGAAGCAGCCATGGTAACCGCAAGCGGTATGGCTGCAGTTTCTGCGGTAGTTCTTGGAATGCTCGAAAAAGGTGATCATCTCATAGCACAGGAGATCTGTTATGTCGGTTCTCAGGAACTCTTTGGTGAATATCTGGGTAAATATGGCATTGAGGTAAGTCTGCTTGATACAAGTGATCTGGCACAGGTAAATCAAGCGATGCAGTCGAATACTAAAATGATTTATGCTGAAACACCAGCTAACCCGATTCTGAAGATCGCTGATATTGCTGCTTTGGCTGCAATCGCCAAAAAATCAGAGGCTAAACTGGTAATTGACTCAACCTATGCCACCCCGGCCCTGCAGCGACCATTGGAACTGGGGGCTGATCTGGTTATTCACAGCCTTACCAAGTTTATAAACGGGCACGGTGATGCCCTGGGCGGCGCAGTGCTTGGCAGTATGGAGCAGATTAAGCACCTCCGAAAGAGTATGCTGGTTCACCTGGGAGGCGCGGCAAGCCCCTTCAATGCCTGGCTTATTGCCCGTGGTGCACTGACTCTTCCGCTTCGTATGGAAAAACATTGTGCCAACGCTGCAGCTTTAGCAGCTTTTCTCGAATCTCACCGGTCGATTGAAAGGGTTTTTTACCCCGGCTTACCTAGTCACCCCCATCATCATATTGCCTCCAGGCAGATGAGTGCTTATGGAGGTATGCTGACTTTTGTGCTTAAAGGCGGCATGGCGGCAGCGATAAAGATGGCTGAAAGAATTAGAGTATTTTCTTATGCCACATCACTTGGTCACCCTCACAGCCTGATCTTTTATTACCCTACCGACCTCTATATCGACCAGATAGCCTACCTGTCGCCGGGGCAGAAAGAAAGAGTGCGCAGAGATTGGATGGGTGAAGGCATTGTCAGGGTCAGCGCTGGTTTAGAAAATAGTGAAGACCTTGTTAAGGACGTTGAAAACGCCCTTGCCTAAAAAGTGCTTTGGAAACATAAAGCCCCATCTTCAAATTTTCCTTTTCCCGTCAACAAATACAGGCATAAGCAGTTAGGCTAAGTGCTGGGAGCAGATAAAGAATATATAAAGGTGCAGTCAGACGGTCTTTGAATTGACTATCATGATTTTGCACAGAGAATGCTAATTGCTCAGAAAACCTGAATGTTTGCACCTAATCTGTGAAGGTGCGCAACAATGACACAAAAGAACCGTCCCTAGTGTGTTACGTCCCTAGTGTGTTAGAAAAGTGAAACGCCGCCCTTTTTTTCTTATTCTTTGTTTGAAACTCCGGCATCGGTAAAGCTTGCCATTTGATGAACTATTTTCAGTGCGCCGTCAACAATGTTCATTGCCAGTGCGGCCCCGGTCCCTTCACCCAGACGCATA
>CAYWDA010000122.1:0-3368 GCA_964456945.1 uncultured Syntrophomonadaceae bacterium | reverse complement strand
CGCTTTTCTAATTGAACCGTTTTGTTCAATACGCTTTAAAATGTCCCAGGGGCCGTCTCCGAAAACTTTTTGATTCTCTTTTTCCAGCCAGATTTTTGCTCTAAGATTATAAGTCACCAGGGCACCTCCTTCCAGCTTAAGTTGATTAACCTTTGTTTTAAACGGCTGCTTGATCTATAATAAATATAAAGGTGATGAGCATGCAGAAAGCGCTGTTAGTCTATTTTTCCGGCACTGGAATAACCCGTTTTTTCACTTCTCTGATCCAGGATGAGATGATAAAACGTGGTTACAGCTGTGACTGTCTCGATATTGAAGAATTTACCGACCTGCCCACACTATGGCAGAAGAACCCGGTTGCCCTTAATTATACTATAAGAGCAGAAAATAAGCGGCCCCTCGGGAAATACCCCTGGCCTTATGATGATTTGCGCAGGTCTCTCAGTTCATGCAGCGTGAACCCGCTTTTAAGCTGCCTGGCCGAGGAATGGGCTGATTACGACTTAATCGGGTTCGGGTCTCCTGTTTATGGGTTCCGCCCCGCTCCGGTAATGATCCGTTTTATGCTCGATTTACCGGTTTTTAAAAAAGAGCCCCGTGTTTTTTCATTCGCTACCCACGATGGAGCCCAGGGCGATTATGAAGCTTTTATGAAAAATATTTTGAGCATGAAGGGTTTTAATTTTGTCGGCCATCTCGACCAGTCTTTTATTCACTCCGCAAGTTTTGTTATGCTTAAAAATTTCAATCATGTCAAAGCAGGCCGCTTGCTTATTAAAAAGAGCAGACAAGCTGGTACAAAAATTAACATATTTCTCAATTATGTCGAATCGCTTGATACCGACCTTACCTATCGCTACCCCGGGCCCAGTTCATTAGGCCTCTTAGCAGGATTGCCTTATCGGCTGTTCTATTCTTATGGCATTGATTTTTTATTGAACCGGCTGCTTTTTGGGTTTGGCATTCACAAAGAAGAATGCATACAATGTATGACCTGCGTAAACCAGTGTCCCCAGGGTTTAATAGAGCTTGATGAAGACAACTACCCGATCCGCTACTACCACTGTATGTATTGCCTGCGCTGCCTTAACTGGTGTCCCACGGATGCTCTCTATTTTTCTCCCGTGACTAATGGAAAAGCCCGGTTACCCGGGCTTGAAGTGCTGCTTGAAGCAGTTCAGCAGCAGGATCTCGATTTTCCGCCCCCAAAAGCTAAATAAGTTAGCTCAGAGCCATAGTTTGTTTATCGTGGTCGCGCTTTTATCTATAACTTTCCAGGCTAGCGTTTGATGATTATAGTTTCCAGCGAAGAGATTGCCTCTTCCAACAGAATTTCCATAGCTAACTTTTCTTCGAATTTTTCAACTACGGCAAGTTTCGGTTTTGTCACCGGACTTTTGGGGACAAAGAGGGTGCAGCAGTCTTCGTATGGGCGAATCGACACTTCATAGCTTCCTATAGCAACGGCTAGGTTAATGATCTCACTTTTATCCATGCCGATTACCGGTCTTAAAACCAGCTGATCCGTGGCTTTTTCAACAACGTAAATACTTTCCAGGGTCTGGCTTGCCACCTGGCCTAAATTTTCGCCGGTGATCAGGGCGCGTAGATTGCGCTGCTCGCAGACCAGATCAGCAAGGCGAAACATCATGCGCCGCAGCAGGATAATCCCAAGATCTTCGGGGCACTGCGTACGCAATTCCTTTTGTATATTAGTGACGCTGACCATGTGCAGGGCAACTTTACCGCTATAGCGAGCTAAACTGCGGCAGAGGTCAATTGCTTTTTCCTGGGAGTGCCGGCTGGTCAGGGGGAAACTGTGAAAATGGACAGCTTCTAGAGTCAGACCCCGTTTCATAGCCAGCCAACCGGCTGCCGGGCTGTCAATGCCGCCTGAAAGCAGCAGGAGTGATCGTCCGGTTATGCCCATCGGCAGCCCTCCCGGGCCTGCTTTGCGGGCCAGGTAGAGGAAGGCCTTATCGAAGCCTATTTCAACCGATAACTTAAAAAGTGGTTTGTGCAGGTCAACTCTGAGTGAACTGAAATTTTCAAGCAGGTGTGCACCGAGCAGCCGGCTTATTTCCGGTGATGGGTAAGGAAATCTTTTATTGGAACGGCGGGCTTCAATTTTAAAGCTGTTTTGATCGGTGGGCAGGCTGGCGACAATTGCTATGGCGCTCTCTTTTATTGCTTCAAGATCGAGCTTTGTTTCCCAGACCTGACTGATCGAAACGACACCGAAAACCCTGCTCAGCCGTTCGAGCATCTCGTCGAGCTGTTCATCCGGTCCACTGATCATGAAACGTCCGTGCATTCTGCTTACTTCAGCGGCGCAGTCTTTAACAGCGCTTTTCAGGTTGCGGTGCATTTGCTGTTCAAATTGCCCGCGATTTTTCCCTTTCAGGGCAAGTTCTCCGTAACGCACCATTACTTTAACAGTCATTATATTCCTCCCGCGTCAATTAAGCAGCTCAGCTAATTCCTTCACCACGGCTGCCGTTACAGCTGCTGCTCGAACGCTGTCATCTATGGTGTTTAAAGTAGAAAAACTAAAACGCAGTGAGCCTGCCGCAGTGCCTTGGTTAAGACCAATAGCGGTTAGCACATGACTCGGTTCAGGGTGGCGCGAGTGGCAGGCTGAACCGGCGGAAACATAGATGCCGCGATCTTCCAGGCTATGGAGCAGCATTTCGGCCTTGAAGCCAGTGAAAGAAATATTGATGATGTGTGGCGCACCTGCCTGAATTGAAGGGCCATTTAGGGTAAAGTTAATGCCGCTCTTTTGAAGCTCATCGTAGAAGGTTTCTTTCAGCCGTTGCAACAATAAAGCTTTTTCAGCTTGTTTTTCTCCGGATAAAAAAGCGGCCAGGCCAAAACCGGCAATAGCAGCGGTATTCTCTGTGCCCGATCTAATTCCCGATTCCTGCCCGCCCCCGTGCATCTGGGGCTGCAGCCGGAGCCCTTTTCTAACCCAGAGGCAGCCCGATCCCTTTGGCCCGTGAATCTTGTGGGCACTGCAGCTGATCAGATCGGCTAGCCATTTTTCTGTTTTAAATGGCAGCCTGCTAAACGACTGCACCGCATCAATATGCAGCAGCGTCTGCGGGTTTAACTGTTTTAGCAGCGGACCGATTACTTGCAGCGGCTGAATTGAGCCGATTTCGTTATTTACATGCATAATGCTGACCAGTGTTGTTTGTGGTGTAACAAGAGTTTGCAGATCTTCGGGGTTTACAAGGCCAAAACGGTCAACCGGCAGATAACTGACTTGAAAACCTTCACTTTCTAAGAACTTAAAGCAGCCAAGCACCGAGGGGTGTTCAACAGAGGTGGTAATCAGGTGTTTTCCGCGCTGCCTGTTTTGATAA
>CAYWDA010000121.1:0-2772 GCA_964456945.1 uncultured Syntrophomonadaceae bacterium | reverse complement strand
GTTATCTCAGAAAGCCTGGCTTTCATAATCGGTATAGCTTACGTTTTTAGCGGTAGAAGAGAAGTAAAGCCAAGGTTCAGGGGTCTTTTCCGACTTCATTGGCCAACCGATATTAAACTGCTCACGATCGGTTTGCCGATCGGTATGGAATCTTTACTGCGTCATCTCTCGATCTTAATTGTTCTGCAATTTATTGCGGTTTACGGTACAACTGCCCTTGCTGCCGGAGGTATCGGAACCCGCATCTTTGGTTTCGCCTATATTCCGCTTTTTGGTCTGCACATGGCCGCAGCTGCTATGATCGGTCAAAATCTTGGCATTAACAAGGTTCAACGGGCGATATTTTCGGCTAAAACTGCTGGCCTTTATGGTGCCCTTTTCATGGGTGCGTTTGGACTGGTCTGCGTTTTATTCGGCAGACAGTTGGTTGGCCTCTTTGATTCTACCCCGGAAATTATGGAGATGGGGTCCATGATGCTCAAATTTGCATCAATAGGCCTGGTCCCACTGGGCTACACCTTTGGCCTGTCGGCATGTTTTGGCGGTTCTGGCTATAACAACCCGTATGCCATAGCCAGCTTCATCGCCCGCTGGTTGATCCAATTACCACTCTTGGTTGTAGCTGTCTATGTCTACCATCTGTCGATAATCGTGGTCTGGGTTTCCTACCCGCTTACCGATATTGTCGAATCAGCCATACTCTACCTCTACTACCGACAAGGTGCATGGAAACTAAAAAGAGTGTGTTAGCGTGATAGGGGACGGGGTATTTGTCACATTAGTTGCCGGCCAATATTTAATCGTTCGATGCGGAAGTATTGAATTAGGTCGATAAAGCCGGGATGGTGCAGCGGGTTTTCTGCGAAATAGAAGAGGTGGCCCGGACAGCGGCAGTCGGATGAGCCAAAATTTTGCACTGCAGGGCTACCGGTAATTTTCTCTAGTCTGTTTGCCAGTTGGCATTCCAGGTTTTCACTGCTTATGATCGGCACTGCGCTTACCTTCTCGGCCGCAGCAGTCAGGTAATCGATGTGCCAGCGTATGTTTTTCTTCTTGCGCATATGGCGGGCAACCCTTTTGGCAAGACCGCGCATCGCCGACCCCACATAAACATAGTAGCCCTGCTTAAATTCAATCTGCCCCAAACTGCCCACTCCTAAAGTTTTACCGCAATCGATTCTGACCAGCAGCAGGTAAGCGCCCCTGTCTTCAAACTCGGTTTCTAATAAATCGACGGGTATGACAAGCGGCTTAATTGATTCTACTGCAGTGAAGCTGTCATCGAAACCCAAGGCGACCGCGTTTAACTGTACCGCATCTTTGACAGCGAGAAAAGATTCTGTAAAAAGGTGGTCGATGTGGTAGGCGGGCAAAAAGAAATCTGCCCCGGGGTTCATCACCACGAAAAGGCAGCCTGTTTTAATGCCCCCGTCTGCAAGCTCTTTAAGCTTTCTGAGATGTTCTGATCCTCTTTTAGTCACGGCATCGGGAAACATGGCTATCTGGCCGCTGAAAAGAGTGCAGCTTTTTATCTCCAGGTAATAACTTTCGCCGCTTGTCTTATGCTCGAGCAGCAGATCAAAACGGTGCCTGCCGTAAGCCGGTTCTTCCTTCACCACGCGGTAACCCCTGAAGAGCGTAAGCTGATCTTCAATGATCAGGCGGTGAATTACCTTGTTAGTCAGATGGGTGTGCAGCAAAACATAGCGGCCATCTATGCGACAGGCCAGCACAGTATAGGGCAGTCTGCCCCCCGAAAGCACAGGGCTGAGCAGCAGTTCTGTGCCCGGCAAAAACAGCTCCCAAAGTCGACCGGGGTTGGCCAGGTAAGCTTCTTCCAGCCTGCCGTCAATTTCAACCTCGACTACAAAGCGGTTCAACCTTCTAACCAGGCGCCCGCTGATTTTAGGGAAAACAAAGGGGTAAGTGAGCATATCTTAAGTATCGACTTCACGTAATGCCCCGTCAAGCCTTTTCTTGCCACACAGCTCACAAGGTTGAATGCGGGCAAATTGTCAGCCTCTATTTGATTTAGCAAGGGGAAGGGTTTATGTTCGCTGCTCAGCGTCTCTGTCAGTTAAGCGAATATTTTGTTCACAGGTAGGAAGAGCGATGTTATATGCCGAAATATCAAGATTAATATAGTTTGAAGCGAGCAGTTTAATCCCGTTAGGGCGAAAACTAGATCTGGCAAGGAGGAATTTATTAATGATTTCTTTTCAGTTAACTGATGAGCAGCAACTAATGCAAAAGGTGGCAAGGGACTTTACTGCATCAGAGATAATTCCGATTGCGGCCGAGTATGATGAAAAAGAGGAAATTCCCTGGCAGGTGATTGAAAAGGCTTTCGAGGCCGGCTTGATGAACCTTGCTATACCGGAAAAATTTGGAGGGCAGGGCATTGATCCGCTTACTGCAGCAATCATTACTGAAGAAATTGCTTATGGCTGCCTCGGGGTCAACGGAACTTTCGGAGCGAACGAACTTGCAGTGCAGCCTATTCTGCTCACCGCCACAGAAGAGCAAAAACAACGGTTTTTATCCGATTTTTGCGCGAAGCCGCAGCTGGCAGCCTTTGGCCTTACCGAACCGGAAGCCGGCTCTGATGTTGCCAACGTGCAGACCAAAGCAGTTCGTGAAGGAGATCATTACATCTTAAATGGCAATAAGTGCTTTATTACCAACGGCAGCTCGGCAGCCCTTTATACTATTTTTGCGACCATCGACAAAAGCCTTGGGCATAAAGGACTCTGCGCCTTTGTTGTGCCTGGC
>CAYWDA010000120.1:0-2214 GCA_964456945.1 uncultured Syntrophomonadaceae bacterium | reverse complement strand
GAACCGTATATTACCGGCAGGGCAAAAAGGGCCCACAGCAAACCCCGCAGCGCCTGGAAGAGGAACAGCCCGGGTTCATTTCTAAGCGTATTTATGGTGTGCTGCCAAAATGGCAGGGCATCGCCGGGGCTGCCGTAAAAAGCCCTAAGCTCTGGGTTTTGCCAGGCAATGAAGTAACCGGCAAACCAGTAAAGTAGGATATAGGCGACTGCAATCAAAATCGGTTTATAAGCCCATTCCTTAAGGGGTTTGACCGGTTCAAGCATAGTGGCTGAGTCGGAGCCCGCCTTGGCTTTACCCAAGAGAAGGATAGCTAGAGGAATAAAAAAGAGCGGTACCGGCAGGCCCATGATAAAAAGACGCGGCAGCAGCTCTTCTGACACTGTGACAGAGGTTAAAAAATACCATGTCTCGATCTGCATGATGAATGTTACAGCGCCATAGTAGGCAAAGGCAAGGCCGAAAGCCAGCTTCCAACCGCGGTACCGGGAGCTTTCGATCAAGACAATGATCAGTATTGCATTTAATGCGCCCATAATCAGCAAGCCCACCTCAGGAGAAACCATGCCAGGTTCTGAGGGCAAATCAGGAATCAGCGAATCAACGGCCAGCGAACCGGCAACAAAAAAGATAATATAAAGCAGCATGAGAATAACAAACCTGCTAAAATACCAGAGAGCCCTGTTGTTTTTCATCTTTAAGCACCTCTTTGTCGCATTTATTTAGGTTAGCTTAATTGATGGCTGCTGACCGGTTTATTAAATCTTTCACCATTTTCAGCTAAATCCTACCATACTCCTGGAATAAGACGGTATTGAACAGTCGAAATATAATCCCGGTAACCGGGAAGGTTATTCTTTAAAAATGAATCTTCCAGAGCTGTGCGGACAATATAGCCTGCGACCACAAGCGAAGCAGGAATCAGAGCAAACCATGACTCCAACAGCACCGGTGTTGCTATAATGCTGATAATTCCTGCTGTGTATCCGGGATGGCGAATTACACCATATGGCCCTCCTTTTGCCACACTATGCCCGCGGTCACTTTGCAACCGTACTGTTGCAGAGAAATAGCGGTTAGCGGCCATAGCCCAGGCGCCTAGAAAGCCGGCAGCAAGAAAAAATACAAGCGCAGCGATCTGCTGCCACATGGCCACCGCTCCGGACCAGCCAAATCGCTGATCAATCCCGGCTACTAGTATTGTTAACATCGGGCCGAACAGCGCTACAAAAGTGGACAGGTATAAATCCCACTTGGCAGTACCCTCCTGCAAACCAGCCCTTTCGGCCATTAATTCGGGGTCCATCTTTAACGCATTGATCAAAATAATCAGCAGAATAGCTCCCAGGTAAAGCCAGGCCGCCACCCAGGCCACTCTTCCTGCTGAAGCCAGTAGCACTGCTCCGACAACAATTAGCCAGCTGATATTTTTCGTCCACCATTTTTTCTTACTCTGCCGCAGGTTATTCTTATTTGCTTTATACATCTTTAGTGCAGCCCTTTCTTCTTAACGATGCAATCTATTTGCCGGCCCAATTAAGTCTTGACTTATTATCTGTTAAAATTAGCAGTTACTCAATATAAATTTATTGTCTCAAATAGAAAAACTAAGATGATATTAAATCAGATATAATATGCTTAGGTTGTTATAAAATGATCTAGAAGTTTAATTAATTGCCAATAAATAAAATCAAGGGGTGGTTACTGATCAAAGCTGAACTCGCACGCCGGAAGATGATGGCTGAACAGTATCGGGGGAGAATTAATACCGCTGTTGACTACATCGAAAAGAACCTTAATCATAATTTCAGTCTTGATGAGATTGCCACTGTCGCAGGGTTCTCCAAGTATCACTTTCACCGTATTTTCTATATTTTTACGGGAGAGAGTCTCTTTCAGTTTATCCAGCGGCTGCGCCTGGAGAAGGCGGCAACTCTACTGCTAACTGATCCAGTTAAGCCGGTAACTGATATTGCCCTTGAGAGCGGCTTCGCCAACTCCTCTTCATTTGCAAAAAGCTTCAAACAGCATTTTAACTTTTCGGCTAGCCAGTGGAGAGATCTTAAATCCGCTTCCTGTCTGCAAGAAAGCAACCTGGAGAAAAAAGATAGCAATCAGGGACAAGTGCTTAGCAATTCCGGAAAAGATTCTTTTACAGAGAACCTCTATATTGAGTATGTTGATAATACTCAAATATGGAGGTATGAAATGATG
>CAYWDA010000119.1:0-4054 GCA_964456945.1 uncultured Syntrophomonadaceae bacterium | reverse complement strand
CCGCTCTCGTAAGCAATAACCTGCTGGGTGCGCAGGGCAATCTTTACCGCCTTTTCAGTCGGCAGGGCAAGTACTTCGTCCATCGAATTAGTGTGCAGTGATTGGGTGCCGCCCAGTACAGCAGCAAGGCCTTCGATAGCGGTTCGCACAATATTATTTTCCGGTTCCTGGGCGGTCAGACTGCAGCCTGCTGTCTGGGTATGAAAACGCATCATCAGCGAGCGGGGGTCCTTCGCTGCGTACTTTTCTTTCATGTGACGGGCCCATATTCTGCGGGCCGCCCGGTATTTGCAGATCTCCTCAAAAAAATCAATATGGGCATTAAAGAAGAAGGAAAGGCGCTGGGCAAAACGATCAACATCAAGACCCGATTTTATACCGGCTTCAATATAGGCAAAACCATCAGCCAGGGTAAAAGCAAGTTCCTGCGCTGCTGTTGACCCTGCTTCGCGAATGTGGTAGCCACTGATACTGATCGTGTTCCAACGCGGTACATGATCGGCAGCAAAAGCAAAAATGTCTGTAATCAGGCGCATTGAAGGTTCCGGGGGGAAGATCCACGATTTCTGGGCAATATACTCTTTTAAAATATCATTCTGGATTGTACCACCAACCTGGTCAAAGCTTACGCCCTGTTTTTCGGCATTGGCCAGGTACATACACCAGAGTATTGCTGCCGGACCGTTAATAGTCATTGAAGTTGTTACCTGGTCCAGCGGAATGCCCTCAAAAAGCACTTCCATATCCTCAAGCGAATCGATGGCCACGCCGCAGCGGCCCACCTCACCAAGTGATCGCTCGTGATCGGAATCGTAACCCATAATCGTTGGCATGTCGAACGCGACGCTTAGACCGGTTTGACCCTGTTCAAGCAGGTAGCGGTAACGTCTATTTGAATCGAAAGCATCGCCGAAACCGGAAAACTGGCGCATTGTCCAGAGGCGGCCCCGGTACATGTTAGGCTGCACTCCCCTGGTGTAGGGGTAAGTGCCGGGAAAGGCAAGATCTCTTTCATAATCGAAATTCTTCTGATCAACGGGGGTGTATAAAGCCTCGACCTGCCTGCCGGAAACCGTAACCGGTGGCTCAGATCTTAGGCTCAGACCTTCAACTTCTTCCTGCCATCTCTTCTTTTCTTTTAGAATCTTCTCTGCTTGCCCATCTTCTCTCACCTAACCACCCTCTCTGGCAACATCACGATAAAAATTAATCTCTGCGAGTAAATCGGTCGCAGCGCTGTATGGGTCCTGCTCCCGATTGGCAATTTTTTTAACTAAACTATCCAGTTCAATTTGTGCTTTGACCTGGTCCCAGATCTGATTTTTCACTAAATATTCAACCTGATCGGTCAATTCACGCCTGACCCGTTCACGACGTATTTCCAGCAGACGGCCGCTCTCTTCCATGTAACTGCGGTGGTTTTGCAATGATTGCCATAAATCGGCAATTCCTTCAGCGCGCAGCGCTACCGTGGGTTTAACCGGTGGCCGCCATGCTTCGCTATGCTTCATGTCAAGCATCATGTTGATCTCAGTTGCCGTTCTGTCTGCCCCTGGTAGATCAGCTTTATTAATGACAAATATATCAGCAATCTCCATTATACCTGCCTTTAACGTCTGCACACTGTCACCACCGGCCGGGGTTAACACAACAAGTGTTGTATCGGCAGTTTTAACAATATCGATCTCCGATTGACCGACACCGACCGTTTCGATCAGCACAATATCTTTGCCGAAAGCGTCTAAGACCTGAATTGCTTCCCTGGTCGAGCGGGAAAGCCCGCCAAGACTGCCCCTGGTTCCCATGCTGCGAATAAATATACCCTGGTCAAGAGCGTGATCCTGCATCCGTATTCTATCGCCCAGAATTGCTCCTCCGCTGAAAGGGCTGGTGGGGTCAACGGCAATTACGCCCACGGTGAGCCCGTCTTTGCGCATCTGCTGCAATAAGCAATCGACCAGTGAGCTTTTGCCGGAACCGGGAGCGCCGGTAATCCCAATCAGGTAAGCACCTCCGGTATGCGGGTAAATTTCTTTCAGCAGTTCTCTTTTCAGGGGATCGTCATTTTCGACATGAGAAATAAGGCGCGCAGCTGCGCGCCTGTTGCCTTTTAACAGTTCAGCTACCAGTTGCTGCATTCAACCACCGCCTAATACTCTATTCCCTTGCAGCAGTCGGCGCCGCAATCGTAATGATGCTTAATAGCCAGAATTTCGCTGACCATGTCAGCTGCTTTTACCAGTTCCGCCGAGGCAGCCCGGCCGGTGAGAACCACAGTTACAGTTGGCGGCTTGGCTTTAAGCAGCTTCAGTAGATCTTCTTCTGCTATCAACCCGTAATCAACTGCTACATTAATTTCATCGAGAACGACCAGGTCATAGTCGCCACTCATCACCGCTTTTTCAGCCTGCGCAAAACCGTCTCTGGCCAATTCAAGATCAACAGGATCAGGATTTTCACGATCAACAAAAGAGTCCCGGCCGGCCCTGACCAGGGTCAGATTGGGCATCTGGGCTGTGGCCAGAAATTCACCGTAATCACGGCCTTTCATAAAATGAATCATGTAAACACGGAATCCGTGCCCTAGCGCTCTGATCGCCTGGCCTACGGCAGCGGTCGTCTTTCCTTTACCGTCACCGGTAAAGACCATGATCAGGCCCGGTTTTTGATTAGCCATTATTTTTCTTGCTCCTTTCGCTACTCAAATTAAGGGCAGACTAAGTAAGCAAATGGCGGGAAATAACCAGACGCTGCACTTCGCTGGTTCCCTCATAGAGTTCAGTAATTTTTGCATCACGCATAAAACGTTCTACCGGGTAATCACGGGTATAGCCGTAGCCACCAAAAATCTGAACCGCTTTGGTGGTAACTTCCATTGCAGTCTCAGATGCAAATAGTTTGGCCATGGCTGATGCTTTTCCGTAGGGCAGGCCTTCACTTTCCAGGTAAGCTGCCTGGTAAGTCAGCAGTCGGGAAGCTTCGATTTTCGTTCCCATATCGGCAAGCATAAAAGAGATAGCCTGGAAATTAGCAATCGGCTGTCCGAACTGTTCCCGGCTTTTAGCATAGCTGACTGCTTCATCAAGAGCACCCTGGGCAATACCGACCGCCTGGGCGGCCACTCCGTTACGTCCACCGTCAAGGGTGCTCATCGCAATTTTAAAACCGTCACCTTCATTACCGAGCAGGTTTTCTTTAGGCACCCGGCAGTTATCAAAAATCAGTTCAAGGGTGGGTGAAGAACGCAAACCCATCTTCCGTTCTTTCTTACCAAAGCTGAAGCCTGGAGTTCCTTTCTCAACGATAAAAGCGCTGATGCCCTTCGTCTTCTTCTCTTTGTCGGTCACGGCAAAAACAACATTAACTTCTGCTTCACCGCCATTGGTTATGAATATTTTATTACCATTAAGAATATAACTGTCACCGTCAAGAACAGCAGTCGTCCGCTGCGCGGCAGCATCTGTCCCGGCTGTTGGCTCAGTCAATCCGTAGGCCCCTAATTTTTCACCAAGAGCCATCGGTTCCAAATATTTTTTCTTCTGTTCTTCATTGCCATACTTATAGATTGGCCAACCGGCCAATGAAGTGTGAGCCGACAGGGTAATTCCTGCCGAAGCATCAACCCGGGAAAGTTCTTCTACGGCAATCACATAACTGATGAAATCACTGCCGCCTCCACCATATTCCTCTGGCCAGGGAATTCCTGTCAAACCGAGCCTTCCCATTTTATCAAAAAGATCCCGTGAAAATTCCTCACGATCGTCGCGTTCATCCGCACCCGGTTTAATCTCTTTTTCAGCGAAATCACGGACCATCTGCCTGGTCATTTCCTGTTCTTCAGTGAGTAGAAAATTCATAGTTCAACCTCCTGCAATGATTATTTTATAGATCCATTTCACTTTAAAAGCTCTCTTGCCACTACAATGCGCTGCACCTGGTTTGTTCCCTCGTAGATCTGGGTTGCCTTAGCATCGCAGAAATAGCGTGCCGGAAGACTGTTGTCGAGGGACGCCGCGAAACCACAGAGGCTTATGCTGCGTGTTGCCGCCTTCAT
>CAYWDA010000118.1:0-10030 GCA_964456945.1 uncultured Syntrophomonadaceae bacterium | reverse complement strand
GGCTGAGATTGTCTCTTCCCTGCTGTCATCACTGTTTGAACGCGGTAACCTGGCTGAAGGTGAACGGGACCAGGTGCAGGAACTGGCCATTCGTTTAGGGCAGGCCCTGAAACTGCCTGAAGACCACCTGGCCAGGCTGGCCTTGTTTGCACAGGTCTACGACCTGGGTAAAGTGGGCTTACCAGACAGCGTTATTCATAGCAGCATGCAGAGCAATGCTGGCGCCCTGACTGAGGCCGAGCGCGAAGCGTTGCATCGTCACCCCGAAAGCGGCTACCGCATTGCTTCTTCTTCTCCAGAACTGGCTGATATAGCCGATCTTATTCTAAAACATCACGAGAATTATGATGGCAAAGGCTACCCGCTTGGTTTAAAAGGTGATGCAATTCCTATTGAATGCCGCGTCTTATCTGTAGCCATTGCCTACAGCGCCATGTCCAACCCGCGACCCTACGCAAAAACGCTAACCCCTGCCGAAACTCTGGCTGAGCTTCAACGCTGTGCCGGCAGTCAGTTCGACCCTCTGGTGGTAG
Source organism: uncultured Syntrophomonadaceae bacterium (assembly GCA_964456945.1). Lineage (GTDB taxonomy): Bacteria > Bacillota > Dethiobacteria > DTU022 > DTU022 > CAYWDA01. Next base: position 9,497 of record CAYWDA010000118.1, on the reverse strand, counting down.
AGGCTTTTGTAAGTATGATGCAATAGTATTTCAAGATAGGGGGCTGGCATACCTAAAGATTTGGATAAGGCAAAAAACATTGCTGATCTCGTAAAAGAGCAGGTTCTGAAACCAGGACTTTTTTCGGCCTTGACATCAATGGGAACAATATGCCGCCCATCGTCGATAAGAACATCAATTTTTACAAGCTGTCGGATCAGAGCAGTTGCAAATCTGATTACCCATTTTACTGTAGGGGCAGCCGGGACACTGGATGCCGTTTTTCTTGTCAATAAACAGTTTTATGCAGGCTCCTGCAATTACTGCCACTATGACCAGTAAGGTTAGAATATTGGACAACATCAGGCTGCCTCCCTTAGTTCATTTTTTAGCTTTTGATCATTATTGCGGATCAGGTATATAACGGTACCAGCCATAATAGCTACTACTACAAAGCCAGGGACCATACCGGGGCCGAAACTGCCTGTGGTGATCAATGTGCCAATTTGATAAGTGAAATAGGCCACGGTGTAGCCCACTCCAAACTGAAATCCTACCCCAGCCCATAGCCATTTTTTACTTTCCATCTCTGCATTCATCGCCCCGATAGCAGCAAAGCATGGCGGAGTAAAAAGATTGAACAACAGGTAGGCCAGGGCTCCTACGGAAGTTAACCCCATGACGGTTGCTACATCACTGGCGCCAGTGACAAGTACTAATTCTTCGGCATCAATAAAATTGGTAATGCCATAGACCACAGCCAAAGTGCCAACTACATTTTCTTTGGCAATAAAACCGGTAACAGCTGCTGCTGCAAGCTGCCATACACCAAACCCAAGAGGCAGAAATAGAAGCGCAAATGGACCGGAAATACCTGCCAGTATGCTTGTGTTTTCAAGCCCGGCCTCTACAATCTGGAAATTCCAGGTGAAGGTTTGCATAATATGCACCGCTGCATTACAGATCAGGATGATCGTTGCCGCTTTAACGATGAATGCTTGACCTCTTGAAATCATGGAAATAAAAGCGCGTTTTATACTTGGTAAACGGTATTCCGGAAGTTCCATAATGAAATATGATTTTGAGGGGCCTTCACTGGTAATCCTCTGAACAATTAGCGCTCCGACTATAATAATCATGATAGCCATAAAATACATCGAGGTTCCGACCCAGGCCGCGTCGCTGAAAAACACCCCTGCAAAGAGGGCAATAACCGGAAGCTTAGCCCCGCATGGCATGAAGGGTGTTAACATGGCTGTCGTTCGTCGCTGCCGTTCGTCGCGAATTGTTCTTGTCGCCATAACGCCGGGAATAGCACACCCGGTACCGATAACCATAGGAATAATTGATTTGCCCGACAGACCCACCTTTTTCAGGTAGCGGTCCATTACTACGGCAACCCTGGCCATGTAACCGCTGTCTTCCAGCAAGGCCAAAAGAAAAAACAGAACCATAATTAAGGGTAGAAAGCCCATCACAGCACCTACACCGCCAATAATTCCATCCAGCAAAAGCGCGCTTAACACAGGTGATACGTCAGCGCCCATCAGGCCTTCTACGTAACCATAAAAGCTATCGATCCAGCCAACTAGATAATCGGCGAAAAACGGGCCCAGGTAAGTCTGTGACAGAGAGAAAACTAAATAGATGACTGCTGCAAAAATAGGAATACCGAGCACTTTGTGAGCAATGATGCGGTCTGCAGCATCCTGCCGTGTCTGTTTATGGCTTGCTACTTTTCGCATTTCAACTTCTTTTACCATTTGGTCAACAAAAGCAAATCTTTCGTGATTTACCTTTTCATATGCAGCCTGGTCTGTTACGTCTTCGTTAAGCCCCTTAAAAACAGCAACCTGATTATTACCGTAGACAGCTTCGGCCTGCGCAATTAGTTCAGACAACCCGCTTCCCAGGGTGGAAGTTGTTTCAACAACAGGACAACCCAGTCTTTCAGCCAGCTTTTCAGTATTGACAAGAATTTCTTTTTTGCTTAACAGATCACTTTTATTAAGAGCAATCACTACCGGTATACCGAGCTCCAGCAGTTGAGTGGTGAAAAATAGGCTTCTGCTTAAATTAGTAGCATCTACTATGTTAATGATCACATCCGGTTTTTCATTTCTGATAAATTCGCTGGTTATAGTTTCTTCGGATGTAAAGGGTGACAGGGAATATGCCCCCGGGAGATCAACAACCCTTATTCGGTGCGCCGAATTATTCAACGCATTTTTAAGATCCCCCTCCTTCTTTGCTATAGTCACACCGGGCCAGTTGCCCACCTGTTCAATTTTTCCGGTAATAGCATTAAAAAAGGTAGTTTTCCCACTGTTGGGGTTTCCTGCAAGTGCAATTCGCATTTTAATCCTCCTTAATTTGTTTGTCTTGGCTAACTTTAATACCAAAAAAAACCAAAGTACTACAAATGACCGTTAGACAAGTATTACTTTGGCTAAATCTTCATCAATACTGTATCTCGCGTCTTTTACGTTAATCACATAGTTTTCAGCCAATACAGAGATAACCGTTACTTTTTCACCTTCGAAACAGCCCAGGGTAAACAAAAAATCTTTCATCCCCAGATCCGTAGTATCAACCCCCTTGATGATATAGGGCACATTAATCGCAACCTGTGTTAAATTAGGATAACCACTCACCAGTTCCGCCTTTTTATTCAATAATCTGCTCTTCAGTATGTAATTTGTGACAGCCAGTTCCATCTTGACCTCCTGCTAAACGACTATTTTTGAGTTTCGTCTTCTAAATACTTTTCAATCGCTTTTAGCATGTCACCAGTAATACTGTGTTCCATTCTGCAGGCATTTTCAGACGCTTCATCTGGATCAAGACCCAGGGATTTTTCCAGGTACTGCGCTATTAGTTGATGTTTCCTGTAAATCTTCCTTGAAACGGCTCTTCCTTTTTCCGTTAAAGTAACAGGCCCATATGTTTCCTGCCTGATCAAATCTTGTTTCTTAAATTGGTCCATAGCTTTGGTTACACTGGGTTTCGTTACGCCTAACTGCTTGGCAATGTCAACAATATGAGCATGACCATGGTTACTTTCAAGGATATAAATGGTTTCAAGGTACATTTCACTTGATTCGCTGTTATGCAGCACCTGTTCTTACCTCGCCTATGTTTCATTATAAAGAATGTTAACCTAAGCTAACAATCTGATCTGATTATAGTGACCATTAAAGATCTTGTCAAGGATTTTTTGTCAAACAATCGTGTTCGGGAAATTATAACTGTCACAAGATCTTCTAGGCATAATAAAATATGAGGGTATCCTTCACTAAATAGTTATTTAACTGCTATCATGATATACTTATTTTAAGAAATGTTTCCCTTTGTCACATATATTTTAGGAGGTAACTAATGATTAAATACAATACTGATTTTGAAAAGGCGCTTGCTGTGGGCCGTCCCCCTTCAATTGTTAAGCTCTTTCCTAATTCAAAAGCACTGATTGTCAGCGGCAAATATATCGATCGGGCTATGCTGAGCAAGGGCAAAGCGCTGACGATAGCTGCTAATGGCCGCAGCACCATGGTGATTCGCGGTACACTGCTGGCCGCCCAGCGAGCGAACGCCGCCGTCATTATTGAAATCGCCAAAAGTGAAGGCGGAGCCGAAGCTTATTGCGCCGTTAGTTTATGGAATATGGCCACCTATGTTGACAAAATGTGCAACGAGTTGGGCATTACCGTGCCGGTTGCCATTCACGCCGACCATTACGGGATCAAGAATGAAAAAGATATGGTAAAGGGGGAAATCGAAATACCAAGTTTATTTGATGCCGGCATAACTTCCATCGCTATTGATGCATCACACCAGCCTGATGACCAGAACCTTTTAACCAACATTGCCATGAACCATTTTGTACCTGACTGGGCTGGCCTTGAGACCGAAGTAGGCGAAATCAAGGGATCACAAGGCTTATCAACCCCCGAAGAAGCTCTGTTCCTGATCCAGGGGCTTAATGCCAACAACATATTCCCGGACTGGATTGCCCTGAACAACGGAACAACCCACGGTATTGAGCAGAGTGATGCCGGCATTCAGGTAGAGCTTACTGCAGCTGTTCACGATGCCATAGCGCAATACAGGGTTTCCGGAGCCCAGCACGGCACATCCGGCAACAGTTCTGAGCGCCTGCGTGAAATTGCTTCCAAAACCAATACCACCAAGGCCAATGTGGCCACTGCCCTGCAGATGATCTCCTGGGGTTTACAGGTTAACGATTACGGAAATGCAATTTTGGACGACAGCGGGAACTTTATAAAGATAAAAGATGCCGGCCTGACTGAAGAACTCTGGGCTGAAATGGTTGCTTATGCCGATTCTAAACAGCTAAAAAAAGGCGATTATAAAAAGCTGAACCTGCCTTTTGAAAATAAAATTTTAGGACAGGCTAAAGATGTGCGTGACCGGATGGCTGCAGGGGTAGAAGAGTTCGTTTACAGTCTTCTTACCAGTGTATTTAATGCCGCCGATACTGCTCCGCTGGCCATCGAAGAGATTTTGAAACGTGGTTCTTTCGACCCGGGCCCCAAGGTTGAGCGCCTGGAAGACCCGGCAGCCTGGACAACTGAGAATATCATTGAAAAAGCTAAGACTCTTGACGGAGACAAAGGCCCTGCAGGTGACTTCGACGACTAATTAAGAACTGGGTAGTGACGGTTTTACTCATTTTTTGTCTAATATATTTGGTAGGGATGGAAGGTTCTCAAGCTTTGCAGGGCAAAGCTAAAACAACCCGCGTCTCTGTGTCTAAAAAACTACTAAAAGGAGCCGGCAGTGAAATGCCAGGATTATCTCCGCAGGATGAAAAAGCATATTCAGAGCAGCTAATTAGCCAGGGGCAGAGGCAGCTAAGGGCTGTTTTTGCTGTTTTAATAGTGCTTTACGGCGGTTTTGGTTATCTTGACCTGCTCCTGATTGAAGACTACTTAAGAGATTTCTTGCTGATTCGCTTTGCCATCGTTATCCCCCTCTTTATAGTTACGATCATTCTTTCTTTTTATCCGGTTTTTAAGAAGATTGGCCAATATATGGTTCTGCTCAGCTTAGTTGTCGGTGGTTCAGGCATATCCTACATGTTAATACGCCATCCGGATAATGTGAGTTATTACGGCGGAGTCTTCATGGTCATTTTCGCCGGCTATTTTCTGATCAAACTCAATACCCGATTCGCCACTGCTGGCGGCTTACTTAATTTAGCTATTTATTGCAGCGGTTATTTTATCTATCACCAGGAAATTGATCTTACTATGCTGGTAATGTTGATGTTCTTTTTCGGATCGAATGTAATCGGTTTTGTTGGCAACTATCAGCTTGAAACTGCCAACAAGATAAAATTCAGACAGGAAAAAGAGATTCAGGAAAAGAACCGGCAGTTGATCGCCCAGGTAGGCGAACAGCATGAAACTTTACTGCAGGTTAAAAAAGCTGTTGAATCAACCAGCGACGCAATATGTATGTTTGATCCCCGGGGGAAGATATTCTATATGAATAAAGCTTTCTGCAATTTAACCGGGTTTAGTCTGGAAGAGCTAGCAGATAATAGTAAGTTTGATATAATCTATGATGACCCTGCCCATCCAGGAAAGATCTTTGACACGGTCAGGGATGGCAGCTCATGGAAGGGCAAACAGGTTGTTATCTCCAGAACAGGTGAAAAATTTGTTACACAGCTGCATGCTGATGCGGTAAGAAATGAAGAAGGTGAAGTGATAGCCTCTGTTTTCACCCACAGAGATATAACCAACCATATGCATGTCGAGGATATGTTGCGTAAAAGCGAGGAACAATATCGCCTGCTTTCTGATAATGTCAGTGATGTTATCTGGACTGCCGATCTGAATTTAAATTATACTTTTATAAGCCCCTCAATAGAAGTTTTAAATGGCTACAAGGTTGAAGAACTGTTCGGTCTTTCTATTGGGGAGACTCTTGCCCCTGCGTCGCTGGAAATGGCGGCGCAAGTATTTCAGGAAGAGATGATATTGGAGCAGTCGGATCAAAAAGAACTCGACAGAAACCGTATCCTCGAATTAGAGCATATTTGTAAGGATGGCTCAAGAATATGGTCCGAGGTGAAGGTTAACTCCTTGCGCAATCAGCAAGGCCTGCTTACCGGCATATTAGGCATAACCCGCGACATCACCGAACGCAAAAAGGCTGAAGATGCCCTTAGACTGCAGGCTAACGAGCGTGCAGCGGTCGATTCTTTCACCTATTCGGTGTCAAATGATTTGCAGGCACCCCTGCGCCGCATCGAAGGTTTCAGTGAAGCCTTGCTGGAAGAATACCCCGACCAGTTAAGCGATCAGGCCCGCGATTACTTGGAACGCATTAACCGGCAAATTGGCTCGATGAAAAACCTGACCGATGCCCTATTAAAACTCTCAAGGGTAGTCAGCCACGGCATCAAGAACGAAGAAGTTAATCTCAGTGCTTTAGCCAGATCGCATTTAGAGAAACTGCGCTACACTGAACCCGCTCGCCGGGTTGAAACGGTGGTTGCACCAGACATGATGGCTATGGGTGACGGTGATCTGTTAAGCGTCATCCTGGAAAACCTGCTCGAAAACGCCTGGAAGTTTAACGCAGGGGTGGAAAAGGCTCACATTGAATGCGGAAGCGCTAAACAGGGCGGACGCACCATTTACTTTGTCAGGGATAACGGCGTCGGTTTTGATCAACAGCACTCAGCTAAACTCTTTAGCCCCTTTCAAAAGCTGCACAGTGAGACTGATTATCCGGGCATCGGTATCGGGTTAAATATCGTCTACCGCATCGTCACCCGCCACGGCGGTGAAGTGTGGGCTGAGGGTGAAATTGGTAAAGGCGCAACGTTTTATTTTACCCTGCCAGAAAGCAGGTAATTTTCATTTAATAGCGGCACGTTTTGCTTTGATTATTATGAAGGAGGTCATGGTCAATGACAGATAATATTATTAGCAAAACATTCACTATAACCAGGGTTCCCTTCAATTCAGCAGTGGAATATAGTGAAAATCAAAAGTTACTCGTTGATGAAGTGAATAAAACTCTAACTGCCCAGTTTGATCTTAAAAGGTTAATTGGTCAAAAGCCTTTGACGATGATGTGTGACAATCACACGAACCATGCATCTTTTATGAGTAATGTTTTTAAGTTAAATGATTTTGAGTTAATGAGCAATGTTATTATCTGGGTCTACCACACCTACCATGACCAAGGTTTCTCTTACGACTATTTCCCCGTTGCCTTAAATGCTTGGGTCAAAGCGATTGAAAAACACCTTGATCCTTCAAAAACCGGACCATTGGTTAGGGTATATGAGTGGATTATCGAAAACCATGAACTTTTCATTGAAACATCGCTCAAAGTAGAAAAAAACCCGCTTCTAGTTGAACAAAAATGGCAGGAATTAAAAGAAGCATTTATGGCTTCATTGGTTACAGGTGGTCACCGTAAATCGATTAAGCTGGCAATCGACAATGTTCACACAGCCGCTGATCTGACAGAATTCTACCTGCAGGTCATTCAACCGGCAATGTATGAAATTGGAGCCCTCTGGGAAAAGGGCGAGCTATCGGTAGCACGCGAGCATCTGGCCTCTGCGATAGTCACCAGGGTTATGGCTGCATTGTACCCAAAATTCATTATTCTTGAACAGACTAAAGGCAAGGCAATAGTTACCGCCGCCCCAAATGAGTACCACGAAATAGGACCGCGCATGGTTGCAGACTTGCTTGAATTAGACGGTTGGGATGTGGATTACACCGGGGCAAACACGCCGCCAGGTGATCTTCTGGATTTAATGGCGGAAAGAAATCCTTATTTCGTCGCCATTTCGGTAGGAATGCTCTTTAATATAGATAGAACAGTGGAACTGGTTAAGATGATCAGGGGTCAACGGCAGTTTAACGATACCAAGATCATGCTTGGCGGTCAATCTCTTAATATGAGCCGCCAAATCAGGCAGATAATTGGTGTAGATAGTATCGGAGATTCAGCACGGGATGCAGTTTCAATAAGTTCAGAGTGGTGGCATAATGGCTGAGCACAATTTTTTAAAACCGAACGACAGCCTGGTATTTGATTATTTAAATCAAATCAGCACTATCTGCACGGTTTTAATCGATCAGCAGATGGTCATTTGCGACTGCAACCTGGCGTTTCAGGTTATGATTGGCACAAATTCCAAGCCGGTTGGGGAGGAGTTTGCCACTTATTTGGTTACTGAAGATCAGAAACTGAAGATTAATCCCCCGGAAAAAGGGTTTCAAAAAATGATCTTTACCCTTCTTGGCCAGAAACATACTCAAAATGACATGGTTGGGTATATCGCCCGGGCTGACGAAGGGTACCTGCTTTTTTGTGAAAGATCCTGGATAACAGAAGACAAGATCTTCGAAGAAATATCACAAATAAACAATCAGCTGGCTAATATGACCCGCGAGCTGAACAAAAAAAATATAGCCCTTGAAAAAGCTAATGTCACTATCAATAAACTTTTGCGAGAAGATACACTGACCGGCATTTCCAATCGCCGCCATTTCTTTGAATACTTTCAGAAAATGCATGCCCACGCAATCAGGCACAAGACCCCACTCTCCATGGTTATGGCTGATCTTGATTTTTACAAAGTGGTCAATGATCAATACGGACATCAGGTCGGCGATGAAGTATTGATTGATTTTGCACAGTTGTTACAAAATAACTGCCGTGAAGAAGATCTGCCAGCCCGCTACGGTGGCGAAGAATTTGCTATACTGCTTGTTTCCGCCAATGCAACCGAGGCTTTTACTCAGGTTGAAAGAGTACGCTCTGAAATAGAAAAGAAAGAATTTGGTGACTTAAAACTTAGAATCACCGCCAGCTTTGGTGTCGCTTCGCTGCGAGAAGGCGAAGATATGGAAAGCTTGCTGAAAAGGGCAGATCAAGCCCTCTACGAAGCAAAATCTGCCGGCCGCAACCAGGTAAAAACAAGCACCTGACGAACAAAAGACCAGTCTGACGTTTCCCCTGTCTTGTTCGTCATCATGTAAGATACCCTAATCACAGGTTATGATTGAATTAACCCCTCATTTTACATATGGTTACAGGACGTAGCTGCCAAGTTGCGCCTTTTCTTTGTTCTGAAAAAGCAGGCAGGAATCTGGGGATATTTAGAGAATGAGTTGAACCATTGCTACTATTAAATATTACTCTGATGTTAATCTCTTGTGTAGAAAGTGGTCATTGATGAAAACGGAAAAAGACAGTTACCGTCTCTTAATCGAACATCTGCCAGATGCTTTTGCTTATCACCAGATCATTTTAGATGATCAGGGCATTCCTGTGGATTACATTTTCCTTGAAATCAACAAAGCTTTTGAAGAAATGACCGGTTTAAAACGGCAAGCGGTGATCGGCAGGAAGGTCACTGAAATTCTGCCCGGCATTGAAAAAGCAAATTTTGACTGGATTGGCACTTACGGAAAAGTCGCTTTAAGTGGTGAGGAGATCCGTTTCGAAAGCTTCTA
>CAYWDA010000117.1:0-7932 GCA_964456945.1 uncultured Syntrophomonadaceae bacterium | reverse complement strand
CCAATTTTCGCCAGCTTAAAGTAGCTTCTGCGGGCCATTTTCTGAAGATAGGCGCGATCTGCCGCGGCCAGGTCAGCCAATCCGAACAGGGCTTCTTTGACCCGGGGGTTATAGTGCTCTTCGAGATAAGGAATTAGTTGGTGGCGCAATTTATTCCTGGTGTAGTTCGTTTCGAGGTTACTGCTATCCGTATAAGGCTGCAGACCATGATCGTAACAGTAGGCATCAATTTCACTGCGCCGGAGACACAAAAGAGGCCTGATTAACTGCACACCTGCCTGGGTTCTGATTGGCAGTATCCCGGCCAGTCCATCGACTCCCGTTCCGCGCAGCACATTCAGTAAAACCGTTTCTGCCTGATCGTCAAGGTGGTGCCCCAGCGCGATTTTAGTTGCGCCATATCTTACAGCCACATCGAACAAAAAACTATAGCGGGCCTGCCGGCCAGCCACTTCTTCTGAGAGGCCATAGGCTTTTTTATAACCTGGTATATCTACTTCCAGCAGTTCAAAGGGCAGTGAGAGTGCAGCGGCAATTTCAGCGACGCCTTCAGCTTCAAATGGCCCTTCCGGACGTAGACCGTGATTAAGGTGAGCCACTACCAATGAAATTTTCAGTTCTGAGGCAAGTGAGTGAAGAAGGTAGAGCAGGCAGAGAGAGTCTGGGCCGCCGGAGACTGCCAAAACAACTTTATCCCCTTCGGTCAGAAGGCTGTTTTCTGTAATAAAACGTTTAACTTTTTCCAGTTGCATCTGCCATGATCACAACCTGTAACAATAATATTCCGGTAGGAGCAGACGGAAGTTAGAGAGATAAAAAAACACCCTGAACCAGAGTGCCTTTCGATTTGCCATATTGCCTAAATCTCTATTTAGAATGCTTCCCGAAAAGAACCGCGACCGCCTCTTTTGGATTCGGTATTGCGCTTAAGATCTAAAAGACGCTCATCACTCTCTTTAAGAAAACGATTCATTTTATCTTCAAAAGAAGCCTTGTTCACCGGTGCCGGTTTACTTCTGGCGCTTCGTTTGTCCGGCTTGAATCCTTCCACCGCCTGACGAATCGAAAGCCCGATTTTTCCGTTATTTTCAACCGTGAGCACCTTAACCTTGACCAGATCGGCCTTCTTAAAAAAATCATTGATATCTTTTACATACTCATCAGCTATTTCGGAGATATGCACGAGCCCCGTGGTTCCACCGGGTAGTTCGACAAACGCTCCGAATTTTGTAATACCCGTAATCACCCCTTCCACTATGCTGCCGACTACAACTTCCTTCTTGATAAAAAACTCCTCCTTGCGCATATTCACTTCAAGACTAAGGTTATTATAACTTTTTTTGTATTATTGTCAATCCTCTAACTGGAAGATTATTTCGCCCGGTTTCACCAAACCGAGTCTTTCACGCGCCAGCGCCTCAATGTAATCAAGGTTTTGCAGCCGTTCTATTTCTTCTTCAACAGCAGCCTGGCGCAGTTCATAATCCCTGACCCGCTTTTCGAAGTCAGCCAGTTCCTGCTGCACCTTCTGGTACCTAAGAAACTGGGCGCCAATAACTATCAACAAACCAATAATGATAAAAACACCGATCGTATTGATCAACCTGTACAGGCTGTAGCCATCTCCACGACGGCGACGCGGAAAACTCCACGGAGCATCTTTTGCTTTTTGCTGACCTCTTGTTTTCATAAGACCCACATCGTCCCTGTCAGGCTTCCTTTAAAGAGTTTTTTCGCCATAACTATCATTTCCCCTGCAAATAGAGGACTATAAAAATAAATATCCCTTAAAATTATCACCTGGACACCTGACCGCGGAAAAAAAATCCCCTTTTAAGGGGATGGGTAAATATTTACTATATATTCTAAGCTGCTGTGATTACTTAACTTTTTCTTTTAATGCTTTGCCGGGTTTGAATGCCGGAACCTTCAGGGCTTTAATCTTGATCTTCTCTCCCGTTGCCGGGTTACGCCCCTCACGCTCTTTGCGGCTTCTGACTTCAAAAGTACCGAAACCAACCAGCTGCACCTTATCACCTTTAACTAAGCCGTCAGTAATGCTGTCTAAAACAGCCTTTACTGCTTTCTCGCTGTCCTTTTTGGACATTTCCGCCTTTTCTGCAACCAGATCAACCAGTTCAGACTTATTCACTTTATAAAGCCCTCCTCATACAAAATAATTGCTTTAATTATAGTGACTATTCGCGCTTCAGGTGAAGATTCCTGCTTTATTTACTCATTTTCCTTATTTTTTTAGCTTCTTCCCACCATTTATCCAGTTCTTCCAGAGAAAATGAGCTAAGCGGCCGGCCGGAGAGCTCAGTCTTAGTTAAAACATACTGATAACGCTCCACAAATTTAGCAATAGTTTTACCCAGGGCCAGTTCAGGGTTAACCTTAAGAAAGCGGGCCAGGTTGACAACTGTAAACAGGTAATCGCCGAGTTCTTCTTCTATACCCGCCCTGTCTTCATTGCGACAGGCTTCTTCGAGCTCAAGCAGTTCTTCCCTGGCTTTAGCCAGTGGTCCGTCAATTGTCGGCCAGTCAAAGCCATCTGCTGCCGCACGCTTTTGCAATTTAAATGCCTTTAAAAGAGCCGGCAAGGCATGATCAACAGAGATTGCCGCATGTGTATTTTCTTCTTTACGTTCATCTTCTTTAATCGCTTCCCAGATCACTTTTACCCCGGAAGCATCAGCCGCAGTTTCTTCTCCAAAAACATGGGGGTGCCGCCTGATCAGCTTTGCTACAATGGTTTCAATGACCCGGGCCAGATCAAAGCGCTCTTCTTCCCTGGCAATCTGGCTGTGGAAAACCACCTGCAGCAGTAAATCACCAAGTTCTTCGCAGATCGAATCATCTCTGCCGCTGTCAATAGCAGCCACTACTTCATAGGCTTCTTCGATTAAATACTGGCGCAGGCTATGATGAGTCTGTTCGCGGTCCCAGGGGCAGCCGTCTTCTGCGCGCAGGCGGGCCATTATTTCGACTAAATCCCCGATGCTTCCGGCAAGTGATGGTGTCAGGCAGATAGTTGAAAAATGGTCAAACCGTTCGCGGCGATCAAGGGCGTAAAGGGGCCCTTTCCATGATCTTTCCTGCGCCATTCCGGCAGCCTGCACGACTGTGACCGGGTGGTTTGGCGGGTAAAGATCCAACAACTTCAGCTTAACGCGCGAAGCAAGCGATCGACTGTAAACCTGGGCGACAATCAAATGTTTTTTGCATGGCTCTTTCAGGCGGTCTACTGCGAGCGCATCAATTACAGTAACCCCTTCAAGAAGGTCTAACTTTAAGACGCTGAGCAGGGGTTCCAGGAAACTCAAACCGTCAATGATCTTTAACTTGATACCCAGGCGGGGGCAGATTCTGATGAGCCTTTCAACTGTCGCCTCGCCTACATGGGGGTGCCCCGGAACGGCATAGATGATCGTGCCATGATGGCTTGCCGCTTTAAGCAGCGTTTTGGTAATCGACCGGTAGACCTGCTCAAAATCACGTCCGGCTTCATAAAGTGAATCAAAGGAGACAGGCCTGACATAACCGCTTGCAAAACAGCGTGCTGATGGGTGTTTCATAGTCCTAAAATAGAGCGGAAAACCGCCCTGTAAATGCTGCTGAGCCGCCCGGGTTAAATATTTCGGGCTGCCCGGTCCAAGACCTACAATTACTATTTTACTCATCCATTCTCACCTCCACTATGGGGCCCGCAGCAGTTTCAAACGACCTGCCAAGCGCTCTAAACGCGCTCCTATTACCGGTACCATTAACAGTTCTTCCCGGCTTAGACCGCCGGTTAGCAGAAGAACCAGACCATAGACCAACATCCCTAAGAATATTGCCAGCAGGGTGGCCAGGCCATTAAGCCTGCCCGCCGCTAAAAACGGCTCAGCATAGTGGCTAAAACCCGCATAGGTAGCATAGACGACAAGTGACATCGCTGCAACTGCCAGCATCGGCAGAAATATAATTTCAGCGGCACGGACCCGCCATCCGGTAGACCGGGCAACGAAGATCAGGTTTAGGGTCGCGGCAACCCCGATACCTACTACCGAAGCGAGAGCAGCGCCGCCGATATTCAACTCTGGAATAGCAGTCAGGTACCAGGCGAGAACAGTCTTGACCAGTCCGCCATAAAACATATTGAGAGCCGGAATAATCGGTCGCCCAAGCCCCTGGATCAGTCCGGTGGTGGTCACGTAGAGGCAGAGGGGAATCACCGACCAGGAGAGGTAGGCAAGAGCGTAGCCAGCTTCTGCATTGTTAAATAGAAGCATGGTAATCGGTTCGGCAAGCAGGTAGAGACCCAGCGTTGCCGGTAGAGAAAAGAGAACCGTCAGCTTAACGGCAATAGCGGTGCGACTCTTAATCAGAGCGCTATCCTGCAAAGCAAAAGCTTCAGATATAGCAGGGACAAGGCTGATACTTAAGGCAAGTGCAACTACATTCGGAAAATAGACAACCGAACCTGCCATACCGGTCAACTGGCCGTAAAGAGCGCGTGCCGTTTCAAGATCGAAACCGGCAGCCTGAAGCTGTCTCGGCACCACAGCCAGGTCAATCAGGGTAATCAGCGGAATAACCAGGCCGCCAATCGTGACCGGAATAGCCAGGCTGAAAATCCGGCCAATGACCCGGCTGATCGACTCGGGGAAATGCTCTTGCTGCTGCTCAGCCAACAACTGAAAAGAACCTTTCTTCCGCCAATAGAGGAAGGCCAGCATCAGCAGACCGGCCAGACCTCCGACCGCCGCCCCGGATGTTGCTCCGGCAGCAGCATATTCAAGGCCGATCGGCAGAAGGAAGATAACCATGAAGATAGAAAAAACAACCCTGGCCAGCTGCTCAAGAAGCTGTGAAATCGCAGTCGGCGCCATATTTTGCTGACCCTGAAAAAATCCACGCAGAGAAGCCATAATGGTCACAAAAAAAATCGCCGGCGCAATGGCCATTATGGGATAGAGCGCTTTTGCATCCCTGACCACAACGCGGGCAATAAAATCCGCTCCGAAGAATAAAACCAGGGTAATCAGCAGTCCGCTCAGGGTTAGAATGACAAAGGCGATCCGGAAAACCCGCATTGCCTCACGATAATCATAAAGGGCAATTTTCTCTGCCATTATCTTTGACACGGCTACCGGAACACCGGCGGTTGAAATAACCAGTAATGTGGAATAGATCGGGTAGGCATACTGGTAGAGACCGATTCCCTCATCTCCTAAGATGGCAGCAAGCACAATACGGAAGACAGCCCCGATTACGCGGGCCAGTATACCGGCAACGGCAAGAATAGCCGCTCCCCTGACAAATGCAGAACTATTAGCGGACACTGCTTTAACCTTCTTTACTTTAGACTAGCCTGTATTATAACAGTTAAATAGCCTTGCTGCTACCAGCCACCTGCTCCTGCAGGGCTGACAGTTGCGCAAGCAGGGCAGCTAATTTAGAAAGAGGTGAAACTGCCTTCTCTTTTATTTTCTGATTGATCACCAGGTTTTTAGCGGCGGTGACCGTTATGCTTGCCGCATTGGCCGCACAGATATTTTTAAGCCGCTCTGCATTAAAATCTGCCTTGCTATGAAACTGCAGGGTAATTACCTTCTGCTGTTGCAGGATAGACTCAATACCGAGGCCGGAGGCCTGGATACGGATTTCAGAAACAGAGAGCAGATTGCCAACCGGTTCGGGTGGTGATCCATAACGGTCAACCATTTCCGCCTGCAGCTCAGCCAGTTCTTCGAGGGATAAAGCGTTGTAGATACGCTGGTATAAGTCAACTTTTTGGTCCTGGGCTGATATATAAGATGACGGCAAATAGGCGCTGATCTGAAGCTCCAGGCGGGGGTTAATTTTCTGTTCAACTTTTTCATTTTTTAAGGCGGCAACAGCCTGATCAAGCAGCTTAACATATAAATCAAACCCGACAGCGGCAATAAACCCGTGCTGTTCGGCACCCAAAATATTGCCTGCCCCCCTGATTTCGAGATCGCGCAGGGCAATTTTAAAACCCGAACCCAGTTCGGTAAATTCTTTAATCACCCGCAACCGCTTCTGGGCAGTTTCTGAAATCATTTTATCCTTGCGGTAAGTGAGGTAGGCATAGGCCACGCGGTTTGAACGGCCTACACGGCCTCTGATCTGGTAAAGTTGGGCTAACCCGAACCTGTCTGCTTCGTAAATAATCAAGGTGTTGACGTTAGGTATATCTAACCCGGATTCAATGATGGTAGTACTGATCAGAATCTGATGTTTCCCATCCTGGAAATCAGCCATAACCTTTTCCAGCTTCAATTCAGGCATTTGACCATGCCCAACGGCAACCGCTGTTTCGGGAAACATTTGCTGAATTTTTTCAGCAAAGGCATCAATCCTCTCAACCCGGTTAAAAACAAGAAATATCTGACCCTGCCGATTTAGTTCACGGCCAATCGCTTCACGAACCAGGCTTTCAGAATACTCAAGAACATAAGTCTGAACCGGGTAACGGTCTTCAGGAGGGGTATCGATGATGCTGAGGTCTCTTGCCCCGGCCAGGGATAGATGCAGTGTTCTTGGAATTGGGGTCGCCGTCATGGCCAGGGTGTCCACTTCAAGCCGCAACTGCTTCATTTTCTCTTTCTGTTTTACCCCAAAGCGCTGTTCTTCATCAACAACCAGCAGGCCAAGATCATGAAAGCTGATATCTTTTGATAACAAACGGTGCGTTCCGATAACAATATCGATTTTTCCGGCAGCAATCTCTTTGATCAGTTCCTTCTGCCGCGCCGGGGAAACAAAACGGCTCAACTGGGCTACTCTGACCGGAAAACCGCTAAATCTTTCTCCAAATGTGCGATAATGCTGCTGGGCCAAAACAGTAGTCGGCACCAGGACTGCTACCTGTTTGCCCTCGGTTACAACTTTAAAGGCTGCCCGCATCGCTACTTCGGTTTTGCCGTAACCAACATCGCCGCAGATCAGGCGATCCATGGGATTGGCTTTTTCCAGATCGGCTTTAACCTCGGCAATAGCCCGCAGTTGGTCGGGAGTCTCTTCAAAAGGAAAGTTGGCTTCAAATTCCTGCTGCCAGGGGTGATCGGGAGCAAAACGGTAACCCTCAGCAGTATGTCTTGCTGCATAAAGAGCAAGCAGTTCCCTGGCCAATTCCTCAACAGAGACATTCACCTTGCTCTTCAGGCGCTGCCATTCGCCTCCGCCCAGACTGTGTAAACGGGGCGCAGGCCCTTCACCACCAGAATATTTCTGGATCAGCCCGACCTGGTCAACCGGTATATAGAGATTGTCAGTTCCCCGGTATTTTAGATGCAGGTAGTCGCGCTTGACCCCGCCGATTTCCAGGGTATCTAATCCGTGATATTTTCCGATTCCATGCTGTTCATGAACGACGTAGTCCCCGACTGCCAGTTCCCGGTAATCACTTAACCTGATCCCTTCACGCTGTGCCAGGCGCCGTTTCCGCTTGCGCCTCGGCAGCAGGTTCTGCTCAGTGATAACCGCCACCTTGAGGCCGGGTACAACAAAACCTTCTTCCAGGTTGCCGGTGAGCAGCTGTGGTCGTATAACCGGGCCCGCTTCTGCAGCCTGGCTGCTGCCATCTGCCCCCGGTGATTGCCCTGCAATCAGATCCAGCAAACCACGCCCCCGCTGTTCTGAAGCGGCAAGGAGATAAAGATTATAGTCATCTTTCTGCCACGCCTGGTAATCACTTTTAAACAGATCCCACTGGCCGTGATAGCTGGGCGCATTTTTAGCCTCAATGGTGTGAGCATCTCTGGCTGTATACAAACCACCTGTGCCAGAAAAAAGCGCTGTAGCGATCAGCGGGCAGGCTAAGCGTTCCATAATATCCGCTTCTTGCCAGAGCTGATCAGATTCAGGAGCAAGCAGATCGCCTTCCATAATTGCTGTGCTTCTGAAATCACCGAATTCCTG
>CAYWDA010000116.1:0-6873 GCA_964456945.1 uncultured Syntrophomonadaceae bacterium | reverse complement strand
CCAGCGCAGGCGTTCGTCGGTTTCATTAAAGCGAATGCGCACCAGGTAGGTTATATTGCCAAACCGCTCGAGGAAGTATGCGCTGATCGATTCGACTTCGCCGCTGAATGATTCGCCGGGCAGGGCATCGAAACTTATTTCTACCTGATCGCCTTCACTGATCTTCACCACTTCATTCTCGTTCAGATCATTTGTTTCCAGGTACCAAAGAGAGAAATCGGCCAAAACCATGGCTACCTCAGCCGGTGACGTATAGGCTCCCTCTTTTAGATCAATTCGCACTACGGTGCCGGCAGAGGGCGCTTTTAGCTTTGTCTCTTCCAGGGCCTGTTTAGCCGCGCGCTGCTGGCCTTTTGCCAGGTCGAGGGCAGCGTTGGCCAGGGCAATGGCATCTTCATCGGAGCGGTAGCGTTCGACTTCTTCAAGCCTCTGTTCTGCCTGTAATACCGCCAGGTCTGCCGCCAGCAGTTGCGCTTCTATCGCTTCGGTGTTTTTAAGCCTGGCCAGCACCTGGCCTTCTTCAACTTCACTGCCAGCCTCTACCGCTATTTCTGCAACTGGCCCGGGCAGGGCAAAGCGCAGGGCAACATATTCTGCAGGAACCAGGTTGGCTTCTGCAATTACGCCGGGATCTGATACCGGCTCTGTCACTGATTGCGGTTCTGGTTCAGTTGGCACAAGGTCACAACCTGCCACTAGCAGGCCCGTCAGAAGAAGAACGATCATCGCTTTCATTTTACTGTTCATTTATATCTTCCCTTCAGCTTAAATATTTACCGTACAAAATGATTCTGGTAGTTCAGCAGGGCAGATGACCCTGTAACTTTATTCATAGGAAAGCACTTCACGGATAGTCAGTTTAGCGGCGTTATTGGCTGGCAAGATGCTGGCCGCTATCGAAAGGATAATCACGATTCCCAGCCAGATGATAAAGCCGGTTGCGGTAAAAGAAAATTCACCGGTGACTCCGAATATAGAGATATTGATGATGTAAGACATGAGGTAACTGATCGGGAAAGCCAGGAGCACCCCGATTAACCAGCTGATCAGACCGATGATCAACCCTTCGGTAAGCACCAGCTTCATTACCTGCCGGTCTGTCGCGCCAATTGCGCGCATTACCCCTATTTCGCGGGTGCGTTCCATTACATTCATGCCCATGGTGCCGGTCAGGCTAATGCTGCCCACCAGGGCTGTAAGGCCGGACATGATCAGCAGGAAGAAAGTCATTGTATCAAGACCAAGTGTGGCATTGTCACGAATGCTTTTACTGGTTGAGGCTTTACGAACAGCAAAGCCTTTTGATCTAAAAATTTCATCCAGCCGGAGGGCCAGATTTTCTTCACCAGCTGCTGCTACAAGGCTGGTATCGGCCACAAGCTGATAGTTGGATGCCTGTTTATAGTTGCCGGTTACCTCATTCAGATAGGTTAAGGGCACGTAGGCCAGGTGGTAGTCGTTGCCGATAAATTGAAAAAAGCCAACCAGAACAAAATTCACCTCACGGCGGTGTATACTAAAGGTAACCGTATCACCAACTGCAAGGTCTGGAAAGTTAGAAACAAAAGCTTCATTCAGGACAATGGCATTTCTGTCACCGGGCAGAAGCCAGCGCCCATTAAGCATGATTGGCTTGATCAGCGAAGATTCGGGTGGTGCTCCCCATATTTCAACAGTCGCGAGCGCTTCACTTTCTGCATTTACCAACTGCGCAGTTGTTGCGCTGCGCGGTTCAACCATGGAAACTCCGGGTATTGCTAATGCAATTGATTCGATCTCGCTTATGCGGTAATTTTGCTCGAAGTCAAGGTTCACATCGGCCAGAATATAGGCTGAAACTTTATCAATGTATTTTTCAACCGAGGCCCGTACATTAAAGGTGGCAATAAAGACCGCGCCAGCCAGGCTGAGGGTGATCAGAGTCAGCACCAGTCTGCTCTTACGCCTGAAGGTATTGCGCAGTGAAATCAGTAAGGGTCGGCTGGCGCCTTTGATCTTTTCCAGTCGGCGGTCTAAGCGGCTTTTGCCAAAATCATCAGTTTGAATACCGGTAGAGTTTATTGCATCTTGCACACTTACCTTTGAGGCTTTTATCACAGGAATAATGCCGGCGGCCTGCGGCAGCAGCAAGGCAATTACGGTCTGAATGATTACGGCGAAGGTTACAAGGCGCATACCGCCGGCGTTAAAGTTTAAGCGCAGCCCCAGAAACTGACTCAAAGCTTTTGCAGCCCAGGCCGAGAGAGGCACTGAGATGAACAGGGCAATCACCCCAAAAACCAGGATAAAAACCATATACATCTTAATAATACTGCTTTGCCTGGCCCCGATGGCTTTTAAGATGCCAATATGCTGCATCTGCTGGGCCAGTAAGGCTGCCATGGCATTGTAAACCAGAAAACCGCTCAGGAAAACGGAAAGAAAACCGAGCAGCGCCAGCAAATTAGAAACTGCCCGCACGTAACCGCTGTTTGGGTGCTCAGCATTTCGCAGATCGGTAACAGTAATTACATAGCGGCCGCTCTGTTCTACAAGACCGCTTAGATCTTCTTTTAGGGTCTTATAGGCAGCAGCTGAAAGCGCGGGATCAACGGTGACCTGTAGAACGTCATAGTGCTTTTCCTGGTGCAACAAGGGTAAGGTATCAAAAGTGATGTAGCCATAGACCGGAGCAATGAAATAGCTGCTGCCTAACAAGCCAATTGTCTGGTCGCGTACTGTGCCGCTAAACTGCATGTTAAGCTTCTGCCCGTTGGCGGTCTGAATGGTTACCTGATCTCCGACCTGGTGATCGAGTTCGCGGTGGGTATCAAAAATTATTTCCTGTTCTACAGGCATGCGGCCTTCGAGCAGTTCCACCCGGTTTATGCGCTGATTACCTTCCGGTAAAACCCGGATGATGATTTCCTGCCATTCGCCTTCAACTGTAAGCAGTTGAGCAAAGAGCATTCTTTCACCTTCAGCGGCCACTACGCCATTTAAGCCCCGCACCTGTTCAAGCAGGTTTTCATCAAAAGCTTCGGTGCGCAGGCGAATCTCAACCGGGTTAATATTGTGGAACCCGCTCTGCATATCATTAAGGGTAGTGACATAGCCACCGGCAATAATGCCAATGGAAAAGAGCCCTCCGGTCAGCGAGAGGGTAACGATGATGAAGCGCGAAATATTGCCCCACCAGTCGGCATAAACCTTGCGCCAGCGCGGCCTCATCGGGTAAAGCCTTTCGGCTTTTCAACCAGATCGCCCTTACCCGGCACTGCCTGGCTGGAAGACTGGTTAACAAGTTCACCGTCTTTAAGGGTAACTGTGCGGGTCAGGCGGCTGGCAATTTCGGGATCATGGGTGATCATGATGATCGTTCGTCCACCTGCAGCTAACTCTTCAAAAAGACTGTAAACCGCATCGGCGGTTTTAAGATCAAGATTGCCGGTAGGTTCATCAGCGACAATAATCGGCGGGTCATTAGCCAGGGCGCGGGCTATAGCAGCACTTTGCTGCTGTCCGATAGAAACAGAGCCCGGCAGTTTATGGGCAAGTTCAGCCAGGCCCACCATCTTAAGCAGGGCCAATGCCTTCCCGGGGCGCTCGGCCAGTTCGTATTTGTTGCAGAAATCCATCGGCAGCAACACGTTTTCAGCCAGGGTCAGCATTGGCAGCAATTGAAAAAACTGAAAGACCACACCCAAATTATTGCCGCGCCAGCGGGCCTGTTTGCTTTCAGGCATGGCATGAATATCGATACCGTTAACAAGAACATTTCCTTCGCTGGGATGATCAATACCGGTAATCATATTGACCAGGGTAGACTTGCCACTGCCCGACTTGCCGATTACCCCTACAAACTCACCCTGCATAAAATTAAGCCGGATATCTTTGAGGGCTGTGAAACTGCCGGAGGCGCTGTGGTAGGTTTTGCCTACCTGTTTCATTTCGATCAGGGGTTTTTGCCCGGTTGGAATTTCAAATTTTATGGTCATATTTCACTGTCACTTTCACCAGCACTACCAGCTTCTGTGGTGATCAGTCCGTCTTCAAGATTAATTACTCTGTCGACGCGTGCGGCCAGAGTACGGTCATGAGAAACCATAACGATTGTTTTCCCCCGGGCCAGCAAATCATCAAAGATCTGAAATATTGTTTCAGATGTTGCGGAATCGAGCCTGCCGGTTGGTTCATCAGCCAGGATTACTGCCGGATCGTTGACTAAAGCCCTTGCTATAGCCACCCGCTGTTTTTCGCCGCCAGAAATATGGGCTGGCAGCTTATGGGCATGTTTTTCCAGTTCGACGCTTTCAAGCAGCTCCATGGCCCATTTTTCAGATTTGCCATATTGATAAGTTCCACAAAAATCCATGGCCAGGGTAATATTGTCGCGCAAAGAGAGCATGGGCAGCAGATGAAAAGATTGATAGATTACCCCTAAATTCAGGCCCCGCCAGAGCGCCAGGTTATCATCTTTAAGCTCGTGCACTGCTGTTCCGTTAACATACACTTCGCCTGCGGTGATTTGATCAACCCCGCTGAGCATATTGATCAGGGTGGTTTTTCCGGCTCCGGATTTACCGATTATCCCGACGTACTCATTTGCAGATACTGTAAAATTTAGTGAGCGCAGGGCATCATAGCTAGCTGCCCCGGTCTGATAGGTTTTAACCAGGGTTTTTACGCTGATTATCGGTTCGATCCGGCCTGCTGCCATCAGGTGCAACCCCCAGGTTTACAGTTAACGGTAGGAATTTCAACATAGAAAGCAACCCCGCCGGCTTCATTAGCTGCCCATATTCGCCCGGCGTAGAGGTGAACCAGGCGCTGAACAATGGCCAGCCCCAGGCCGAACTGACCACCGGGGCCATGCGTAAATTTCTGAAAGAGCTTCTCCATAAGCGGATCATCGATCGGTTGTCCGTCATTCCACAAGCGAACCAGGGCAAAGGGTTTGCCTGCCTCTTTTTCTTCCTTACGCAGGGAGACCGCTACCTGGCTGCTGGCATAACGAATCTGGTTGTCAAGCAAATTTTCGAAAACCACTGTCCACTGTTCCGCTGCTCCGGGCACTGAAAGGGGCATTAAATCGGTTGACCACTGCACCTCACTGCGGCGGCGGCTTAACCTGCCGATGACATCAAAAAGCACTTCGCTTAAGTCAGCAGTATCATTTTCCGGCTCATGAGTGGAAAGATAGTCAATTTTAGTCAGGTAGAGTAAATCCTGAATTCTTTTTTCAAGGCGCTCTGATTCTTCGTCAATTACTTTTATGGTGCTGGCCAGATCACCGCGGGGGAATATGCCGTCTGAAATGGACCGGGCATAACTGCGAATTACCATAACCGGAGTTTTAAGTTCGTGGGAAATGTTCTGCAAAAAAGACTGCTGTGCGTTATCCTGCTGAATCAGGCGCTGACGCATTTTTTCAATTGAGGCGGCCAGGTTACCGATTTCGTCATCTCTTTTAACCTGAATCGGCTGATGCCAATTGCGGTCGGCGATCTGCCTGACGTGGCTTTCCAGCTTTACCAGAGGTTTTGATATATAACGGGCCAGAAGCAGGGCGGGGAAAAGGCAGGCGAGCAAAATCAGGCCGGTTACGATCAGAAAACGGTAAAAAAGCCCCTGAACCATTTCATCCCGGTAGATATCCCACCCGTATGAAATTATGAAGACTTGATCAGCGCCGGTTTCTATACGCCTGAGCAAGTAGTAGAGATTGGCCGATTCAACCTGGCCGGCATGGGCTGTAAAATCATCAGCTTCAAGCTTAAAGGCCCGCTCAGCAATTTCATCCATTACCGTCTGGGGCAAGCGCGTAGTTGATACATAGCTGCCGTCTGCATGTAGAACTATGTGGCTGAGTGTCGAGGCAATAAAGGGGTGAGTGGCTGTTTCAGCAAAGGGCAGCTCGTCTAAAGTAATTTCCTGATTGTCGTGCATCTCTAGCAGGGAAAGCTGGATTCTTTCAATCGCTGAATTAACTTCGGGCGCCAGAATACCCACAAAAGCCCATGGCACCAGGGAGATCAGCGTCAGCGAAAGAACCATGGTGAGGCCGAAAATTAACCAGATTTGAATGGATAGCGGTTTATGCCTGATCATAATTTTTTACACCAACCTATAGCCATAGCCGTAAATTGTTTCAATTTCAATTTCTGGCATTTTCTTGCGCAGCCGTCTGACCAGATCGTCAACTACCCGGTCACTGCCGTAATAGAGACTGCCCCAGAGGTGCTGCAACAGCTGTTCCCGCGATAAAGCATTGCCCCGGTTTTCCAGGAGCAGTACGAGAAGATCATATTCTTTTGAAGTCAGGTCAATTTTCAAGTTATCTTTTGAAACTTTTCTTTTGCCCCGTTCTACAATATAGGGAGGCAGTTTACAGGCTTCTTCCTGCTTTTCTGATCTAAAGGTGCTGCCGTAAACTCTTTCTAAGATCTTGCCGACACGAATAATCAGTTCTCGCGGCAGAAAAGGTTTCGGCAGGTAGTCATCACTACCTTTTTCCAGACCGATGATGCGATCAAGATCGCTATCCCGGGCTGAGATAAAGATAACCGGCACCTGCGGAGACACTTCTTTGATTTCGGCAATAAGCTCATAACCGTCCATGTCGGGGAGCATAATATCCAGTATCCAGAGATGCGGCTTAATACACATGGCTTCCCGGGCTTCCTGGCCGGTGTGAAAAGAGGATATCTTCCACCCTTCTTTTTGCAGGTAGGATGTAAGCAGTCGATTCAGGTTTGGTTCATCTTCGACCAGGTATACCTGATAGGTCATTTATATCTCTCCTATCTCATTTTTTTAGCATTATGCTTCCAGTTTCTGCTGATTTCTTTTAATTTTAAAAAGATTAGCAGTGGTGGCTGTGTGTTATGTGGT
>CAYWDA010000115.1:0-4003 GCA_964456945.1 uncultured Syntrophomonadaceae bacterium | reverse complement strand
CCGGAAGTGGTAGAAGCTTTTTTCACGATGATGGCCTAGTTTTCACCGGCAGAGGGATCAAAGCCTTACAAGTAATATTGCGGTGTCTATCTGATCGTTTATGAAACTGGAACCTGGGCTAGAAAATATGGGAAATGGCTACCCAACCGCCTCCAGAACCGACAGAAACAGCTCGACCATCTCCGGATCGAAATGGGAGCCGGAACAATTTTTAAACTCGGCCACAATTTCACTTCTGCACATTGCTTTTTTGTAAGGCCTGCCGTTACTCATGACCTCATAAGCATCGGCGATGGCGGTAATTCTCGCCAGAAGGGGAATCGCTTCGCTTTTAAGCCCCTGCGGGTAGCCGCTGCCGTCCCAGCGCTCGTGGTGGGCCAGGATATCTTCGGCCACGTGGGCGAAGTTATCGGTGGCCTTTGCAATGCGGTAGCCTGTTTCACTATGCTTTTTCATGATTTCCCATTCAGAGGAGTTAAGAGCCCCCTTTTTAGTCAACAGTTCTTCGGGTATGTTGGTTTTACCGATATCGTGCAGGGTGATCAAAAGGCTAAGGCGGCGCAGTTCAGAAGTAGGCAGGCCCAGTTTCTCGCCAATGCTTTTTGCTGCTTCCTGCATATTACGGGTGTGGGCTTCTGTTTCGAAGCTCTTTGCAGCCAGGGTCTGCAGGAGGGAATTTACAACGGCGCTTTTACTGCTGCGGCTTTCGGTCAGCTTATCCCGGTACAGGTTGTTTTCGGCTTCTCCAAGCACATCAAGCAGTTTTTGTTCAGCGTTTACCTTAACCGCTACCCCTGTAGAAAGAGAAAGCGGCACATCGTTTATCAATTCTTTGCGGCAGGCCTTTTCGATTCTACTGCATATCTTTTGGGCCTCCACCTCAGCAGTACGGGGCAGGTAGAGTATAAACTCGTCTCCGCCAAAGCGGGCAAGGATGTCATCTTCGCGGCAGATATTTTTCAAAATAATTGCCGCACGTTTAAGAATTTTATCGCCGCTTAGGTGTCCGTAAGTGTCATTTACCAGCTTCAGGCCGTTTAAGTCGGCCATGATGATACTGATCGGAAGCTGCCTTACTGTATCGAGTCTTTTCATTTCTTCATCCAGGTAATGGCGGTTGTAGAGTCCGGTCAGTTGGTCATGATAGCTTAAGTAACGGATTTTTTCATCCGCCTGCCTTCGCTCGGTGATGTCTCTTATAACACCCCGAAAACCGATTGGTTCATTTTTTTCATCACGGCGCAGTGCAATCGAGAATTCCATATGAATTTTGCGACTGTCATTGGAAATGGCCGGCCATTCTGCTGCTTTTACCGCTTTTCCTGTTTGATAGACCCGGCTAAAAGCATTAAACAGTTCTTCATGGTTAATGTAGAACTGTTTATAGCTTATACCCACCAATTCATCGCTGCTGAAACCAGTCATTCGGCTGAACGACTCGTTGAAGTAAACAAGTTTACCGGTCAGGTCTACTTCATAGTAGCCTTCTTCCATGGCTTCGAGGATATCCCGGTGCTTTTGCTCCGATACTTTTAGGGCATCTTCAGCCTGCTTGCGGTCGGTGATGTCTCTTGACATGCCAAGAATTTCAACAGGTTTGCCTGAGTTATCTCGTATAAAGGACAGGGTCGTTTCCAGGCAACGAACCGAGCGATCTTTATGATAATAGTCAAGTTCAAGGGTTGCATGCCTTTCTGGATCTCTTTCCTCGTCAAACGCCAGTTCTTCAGCCAGGCGATCTACGGCCTGCTGAATTGATTCGGGCGGCATTTGTTCATCAATTGGCTGCCCCATCCGTTCTTCGACACTAAAACCCAGCACTTTCTCGACAGAGGGGCTCACGTAGGTTAGATTCATACCGAGATCAATCGTCCAGAGGATATCACTCATTTTCTCTGTAAGTGATCTATACTTTACCTCGCTCTTCATTAAAGCCTCTTTTGATTCTACCAGGTCAGTAACATCAAGCGCTGTATCCATAACACCGATCAAGCTTCCATTTTGATCATGAACCGGTATGCCGGAAATCTGCCAGTAAAAGTTATCTGGTGACTTATGAATACCGCTAACGGTTTCTCCTGTTTCCATGGCAATAATGATCGGACAATCAGGGCAGGGCTGATCCAACTGGTGATAGAGTTCATAACACTTTTGCCCCTTGAAGTCGATATTATGCAGGTTATGACGTTCGATAACCTTTGAATTAGCCCAGATGATCCGCATTTCTGGGTCGATGAAAGCGACCTGTTCAGACAGGTTATTTAAGACTAGTGCTTTTTCGGTTTGTTCCGCCAGCAGTGCTTCTTCAGCCTGCTTGCGCTCAGTAATATCGCGGACTGTAATTAAAATCATAGTCTCGTTATTACTGTTTTGATAAGCGCGGCCAACACCCTCAACCCAGATATAGCCTCTCGTCCGGTGCTTGTACCTGTATTCTATCCTGGCAATTTTGCGGCTCTCAAGAGTTGAGATCAAGGTCATCGCAACCCGTTCTGCATCATCAGGGTAGAGAAAATCAATAGCGCGGCGGCCAAGCAGATCCTCGTTGCTGTAACCGATAACCGACTCAGATGATTCCGATATATAGGTATAGAAGCCATTTGTGTCAGTTTCAAGGACCACATCCTGAATATTACGGGTCATCAGGCGCAGCCGTTCTTCGTTTGCAATGACCAGTTCCTGTGCTTTTTTAAAACCACTTAAATCTGTTAAAACGGCTAGCGTGCCCGTCATTTCTTTTGTTTTGTGATCATAATTGGGGCTGCCGCTGACCTGTACAGTGATAAGTGTGCCGTTTTTATGTTTCAGGCTAAGCTCGTAGCGGTCAACCAGGCCGCTATTTCTCCGCTTATCTGCATCTTCAACAAAATTATGTTGTTCTTGAGGCACAATAAAGCTCCAGTGGCTGCCGATAAATTCGTCTGCTGTGTAGCCAAGCATGTTTAACAAGGCCTGGTTGGCGAATGTAACTATTCCTTCTTTATCGGAAATAATTATCCCTTCCTGCACATTTTGGACGATGCGTTCATTGAAATCTTTTAAGGCCAAAAGCTCTTCCTCTGACCTTTTACGGGCGATGACGCTAGCCATTTGATCAGAAACAGCCGAAAGAACCTGCAGATCCTGTTCTGAGTAGAGATCCGGATCTGTATAGCTCTGTACGGCTACAATACCGATAAGCTCATCTTCAATCATAAGCGGCGTTCCCATCCAGCTTAGGGGTACCGGACCCCAAACTCCGCCCTTTTGAGCCCGCTTTTCAAGTTCTTCCTTCTTATACAAGACCGGTTGGCGTTTGGAAACCACCAGACCGGATAGTGAAGCCATTGGATCAAAATTCGTGACAGGCAGAAAATCACTATCTTCTGTATCCACGTGATAGGGGAAATACAGGTTACGTTCTTTCATATCAACAATGGCAATGAAAAAATTGGTAACATCCATTACTCTGCCCAGCGCCGCATGAATCGATTGATAGAGATCGTCAAGATTCTGGACGGTGACCACCGCATTCGAAATGTCAAACAGGAGCCTATTGATATTTTCTGCATTAACCTGACCGGTCACTACCCAAACCCCCTGTTTTCAGGCATTGCCTTCACATATTGACTTGCTGACTAAAAAGCCTCACTTGGCTCATGAAATCGCTACGTTCTTTATTTAAGTTAAGGCGGCCTGACCTGGGTCTGTAACGATTTGCCCTGACCAGACCCTCGCAAATTCGCTTTACGGTCAAGATAAACATGTTATTCTCTTTATCGGTATTGATTCCTTTTAATAAAAGCAACTGGTTCGCTATAAACAGCAACCGCCTCAAATACTGATCTCTTTCAGCCGCCGGTAAAGTGTAGCCTTCGATACCCCAGTAAGTTCAGTTATTTCAGCCACACTATATTCCTTAGAATCATAAAGCTTCAGGGCCTTATCCACGTTTTTCTTGTCCACCCGCGGCCTACCGCCGATGCGGCCGCGCTTTCGGGCTGCCTGTAGACCTGCTTGGGTT
>CAYWDA010000114.1:0-4334 GCA_964456945.1 uncultured Syntrophomonadaceae bacterium | reverse complement strand
ACCCGGCAGATAGTCGGCTTCTTCTGCCGTGGTTTCAAGGTTGCCCAGGTCCCCTCCGGCCTGTGCCAGCAAGTGATTATAGCCACCGGCCCTGTTAGTGAAAGTGGCCTTGCCGATCGCCTCTTTAATCGTTGTCGCTTCCAAAACGGCCCGGGCGGCAAACATCCGCGGCACCCCAATCCGGCAATCAACAGCAGTAACCGAGTTTACTCCCTGGGCCAGCCCGGCTTCGTTCATACCTACTGCGGCAAGAAAAGGAGCGGCCGTAATACTAAAAAAAGCCGGATGGTGTTGTGGCTGTCCGCAGATCGCAATCACCGCTGCGGCATCCTCGGCGTACCAATCCTCGTTATGGCCTAACCACACTGACCCGTCAACTTTTAACCCAATAGAGGTGCAGGCTGCCGGCGGCTTTAAGTCGAGCGCTTCTTCTAAGGCATTAAGAAAAAATAGATCGCCAAAACTTATGCCGGAACCCACGGCCATCCCCTGCAACTCTTCAATCAGGTGCGGAAACCGCTCCTGAGCCGCCTCCAGGCAACCTTCCGGTACCGACCACTTGCCGCTCCACCCCTCTTCCCGGGGCAGAATCTGCCGATAATGATTAACTGCTTTCTCGATTAAGCGCTTCGCCGACCGACCGACGGTAAAACCGAGATCGTAGTTGCTGCCCCCGGCTTTTATGATCATGATCTCTTTCATAATCTTACTCCCACCGGTTCTCTTATGATTCTATGTCCGTTAAGAGACAGTAGTTGCGCTCAAGAATTTGCTGCGGTTCAAGCCTGTAGCCTTCACCTTCGTGATCATCATAAATATACTTGCGCCCTTCCTCTTCCAAAACAATCTGAAAGGAGTCCTGGTAGCTGACCAGGCATTCATAACTACCGTCCCGATCAACAGGAACCTTGGTCAAGGACGCTGCCCCTTCCACCTTGGGAAACCTCTTTAAGGCAACCTGTGCCGGATCCGGAGGCTGGTATCCGTCAAAAGTAACCCTGCCCCGGACTATCCCAGCCTGATCAAGGGCATAAATCCGGTTGCCCCGATCCCCTCTGCGTAACTTCAACACCCACTCGGCCGATTTGTAGCGTCTGCCTCTGAAAGTGGCAGCGCCGTAAACAAGGTAGTTGCCTGAAGGAAGTTTAATCTGAAAATCACCTTTGTGGCCGGTAACCGCTTCGCCGGCATAAGCTTCAATTAACAGATCGCCCACCGGATCATGTTCGCCACGAAAAACCCTGATCAGCGCCCCTTCCAGGGGCTCACCACTGAGTGAATCATAAACAAAGCCTTTAAAGTCAATATACTTTGACTGCTGCAGCTCAATCTTCACCGGGTTTTCAGCTCTGGGTTTGCAAAATGGTGCTTCAAAAGGCTGATATTTTTCCAGCAGATCATATAAGGGAAACTGCCCGCGGATGGTAAGCGCTGAATCAGGGGCACAGCTGATGGAAAAAGAACCCTCTTTAGTACTTAAAGCCGCAGCAGTCATACAAAAAGGCTGTCCGCGAAAATCATTTCCGGCACCGGTTTCACCCTGGTAACCGGCACAGACCACATATGATGAAGCTGGATCTGCATTGGCAATTTTACCCTTAAACTTAACCTCCGGGACCGACTCGATCTGAAAAACAAACTTTTTCAGCGGAAAGGCGCTGCGATTCAAATCATCAATGAGCAGAAGTGGCACCAGCCAGCGCATCCGCACCGAGTCACCCAGATCTTCAGTGCAAAAAGCCCATCCCTCTTGCATGTTTAGCTCGATTGGCGGCTGCAGTAGATAGGGCAGTTTAAATTTACGCATTGCCTCCAAAGGTGTTTCGCAACCTTCGGCCGCTTCTCCACAGAGCAGGCATTCGCTCTCCCCGGTCTCGGCGGCGATCAGGCTCAGCTTCTGTGGTACCATGCCCGACGGCAGGAGGTGGGTCAGGTGCAAAAAGGTTGACTTAACCGCCCACTCACTGATATTGCGGGCATCAGGCGCCACCCGGTAATAATCGCCCCAGCTAAAGATATCCTCACCATAAGGAGTTATTGCTTCAATATTGCAACAACGATAATAGTATTTTGAAGCTTCCAGCTTGTGAACAGCCGCTTCTCCGCGCTGCCAGCGATCTTCAGGGATCTCAACGGTAAGGGTTTGCAGCGGGGCTTCCCCGGCCAGGCTTACAGGCAGGGCAGCAGCCGTATACTTCTTTGCTGCCGGAACAAAAGCAGGATCCCCCAGTAAAATCTGCTGGTGGATAGCATTAGCGGTACCCCAGCGATATTTACGATAAGCTTCGGGATTCTTCTGCAGCAGGGTTGCTGAGTAGAGGCTGATTACATGGCGGATCTCCCGCACGGCCTCACCAACGCTCAAGCCCTTTAGCAGCAGCGCCTCCATAAAAACACTATAAGTAGAAGTGGTATACTGCAGGTCTTCAATCGTAGCCCCGCCGACAAAACAGATTGCCCCTTTTTCGACAAAGGAGAGCCCGATGACCTGGCGCGAATCGACAGGAACTCCTTTCCAGGTTAACCCTTCATCAGGGGAATACCAATGGGGAACCAGACCCACTGTGGAACAGGCCGAAGCGTAAGCCACCAGGGGCGGCAGCAGCGGCAGGTCTCCTCTGTTTAGCGTTCTGCCATGGGTATGTAAACCTTCCGGTCCTCCATGACCGGTATAGAGAAAGTAATCGGTCTCTTTAAGCGCCGCAGCCACCTCCAGGTAGCCCGCATCACGATCCCGGAGCTGGTTGATAGCAAAACCGGCGTCTTCTAATAGCGGCACCAGCTGTGTATCAATCAACGCATCATCAGTGGAAAATATGATCCCCGTCTCAACATGCGGGGTGGCAACAATTAAGAGATCGCGACCGCCGCGCTGTAAAACCTGCTGTACCTCATTGTACCTCTTGGTGCTGATAATCTGGGTCGAAAGCCCGCCGCAGCTATTTTGCATCAAACGCCCTTCAGCCAGATCGAAAAATAGATCGTCATTTAAACGCAGGTGAATATCCCTGATCATCTCCTCGGTTACCGCGCCGATCATTTTCTTCTCTTCATAGAAAAAAGGCACTGCGGCCGGGGAAGCAAGAACCGCCTGGAAACGGGGTTTAAGACCGGTCAGCTCTACCATTTGGTGCAGATTGCTTTCAATCAGCTCCGGGTCGGGTTTTTCGCTCTGCACATCAAAAGGAAATACCGGGCGGTAGGAGGCCAGGGTAAGCAGATGTAAACTTAAACCGCGAACCCAAAGCTGGCGCAAAGCACTCCCTCTAACCGTATCAAGCAGCAGATCCGCAGAGTTGTAGACAACCAGGTAATCCGCACCGAGACCGGCAGATTCAAGGAGCTTAAGCAGCTGGCAATCATCTTCAATGATTTCTAAATTTCGCCGATCAGCCTTGATTCCTGCTGCCGCTGCTGCCTGCTTTGTTCCAATCCAGACCAGGGGCAGCGCAGCGTCGTTTAAAAGTGTCGTCTTTGATTCGGTCGGCAGCGCCATAAAGTAGTAACCAAGGCGAACCGCCAACATCGCTGCTTTTAGACAGTCAGCCGGTGAATCTGCTGATGCAGCACAAATTCCTGCAGGGATCCCAAAACAGGTCCTATAAGCATCGATATCTTGGCGGCCGGAGAGGGGATCGGCCTCAAGCCTTAACCCGGCGGCAGCAGCCTGCCGGTTAACAGCTTCACTCCCGGTCAGGTTATAGCAGCTAAGCGGCAACCGTCCGGCCAACAGTAAAAGGGCTTCCTGCTCCTCTTCGACCTTTTCCGGATCGAGGAAAAAAACATCCCTCTTGCCATCGGCTAAAACAGCTGTTGCCAACTCGAGGCTCTGCAGCCAGTTGCGGAGAGAAAGCAAATAAATTTCAGTCATCTATGGCTCATCTCTTTCCTAAATATAATGACAGGCCCCAAAATGTCCGGGCGCTACCTCCCTGTAGAGAGGCTCTTCTTCACAGCAGCGCGGCTTTGCTTCCGGGCAGCGAGGATGAAATCGACATCCGGCCGGGATATTGACCGGATCAGGAGTCTCGCCACAAAGCAGCTTTTTGTCACTGAGCGATACGCGTTTGGGCACTGGTATTACCGAAACAAGGGCCCGGGTATAGGGGTGCAGGGGCTGGCGGATAACTGCGTCAGCGGTACCGAGCTCCACAATTTTTCCTAAGTACATGATGGCAATGCGGTCCGAAACGAGCCAGGCCAGGGATAAATCGTGGGTGATAAAAAGATAACTGATCCCTTTCTGATCGCGCAAACCGACCATCAGTTTGAGAATGCCCGCCCGAATCGACAGATCAAGCATTGATACCGGTTCATCGGCCATGATAAAGTCG
>CAYWDA010000113.1:0-5533 GCA_964456945.1 uncultured Syntrophomonadaceae bacterium | reverse complement strand
TTAAAAAAAATACTGGATGGAGGAGTGTAAATGAAATCATTTAGTTATTCAAAAATATTTGTGCTCGGCCTTGGGTTTTTAATTATCAGCTTAACCTGGTCTATTTATAATGCTTATGTGCCGCCAATCCTCGAGCGCTTGCTGGCCCACCTGCCTTATACTGATACTGCAGTAGGTTTTATAATGACCTTTGATAATATCGCCGCTATTTTGCTGATTCCCTGGTTCGGGGCAATGAGTGACCGCACCTGGACTCGTTTTGGCCGCCGGATGCCTTTCCTGTTGGTGAGCATTCCGATTGCTGCACTGTTTTTTGCTCTGATTCCCTATGTCAGTTTTTCGCTGGCAACAGTTATTCCGGTGATTATTATTATGAATATTGCCATGGCCGCTTTTCGGGCGCCAACCATTGCCTTGATGCCCGACCTGACTCCTTCGGAACAGCGCAGCAAGGCCAACGGTGTTGTTAACCTGATGGGTGGCTTAGGCGCCCTGATCTTCTTTTTCGGATTTACGACAATTATGGGAGTTGAGGCGGCTTTTGTCGTTGCCGGCGCTGTGATGATCTTTGTTCTGGCAATATTGCTTGCTGTAATCCGCGAACCCCGCGATCACTATGAAGAGGCAGAGAAACGCCCCGGGGGAATTGTCCGTTCCTTATTTGCAGTGCTGCGTGAAAAAGAAGGCAGTACCCGCTTTATCTTTTTCGCCATATTCATGTGGTTTATCGGCTGGAACGGTGTAGAAACCTTTTTTACCCTTTACGGCATGGATAAGTGGGGTATTGAAGAATCACAGGCTGCTTTTTATCTCGGCTTTTTCTCTCTTTCATTTTTGCTGATGGCTATACCGAGTGGTTTTATTGCCACTGCCGTTGGTCGAAAGAAAACGATTCTGGCTGGCCTGGTTGGTATGTGCCTGATGCTCGGCTCTTTTTACTTTGCCACCCCCATTGTTCTTGCCATCGGGCTGTTAATCAGCGGTGGGGTTTTCTGGGCCCTGATCAATATTAACTCTTACCCTATGGTCAGTGATATGTCACCGGCCGGTAAGCTCGGCACCTACACCGGGCTCTACTACTTCTTTTCCATGCTGGCAGCCATTATTGCCCCGCCGATATTTGGGATGGTCATGGATCTGCTGGGCACGCGAATGGTTCTTTTCCCAATGGCTTCTGCTGCCTACCTTGTTGCACTCTACCTGATGACCAGGGTAGAGGGTGGAGAAGCGATAGCAGATGACACCCTTGCAGATGTTGGTTGAGAATCTATGCAGCAGGAATGAAACGGAGGCACGCAAAGATGATTGATTTACGCAGCGATACTGTCACTCTGCCAACTGCCGAAATGCGCAGGGCAGTTTTTGAAGCCGAAGTTGGGGATGATGTTTACGGGCAGGATCCAACTGTAAACCGCCTGCAGGAATTGGCAGCGGAGATGATCGGCAAGGAAGCGGCTATGCTCGTTCCCAGCGGTACCATGGGCAATCAGATTGCCGTACTCACCCACTGCCGCCCCGGAACTGAAATAATCCTTGAGGCAGATTCGCATATCTACTACTATGAAGCGGCGGCGGCCTCTGTTTTTGCCGGTGTTCAGCCAAGACCGCTACCTGGTAAAAGGGGTTCTCTGCAGGCAGAACTGGTCGAGTGGGCAATTCGTGAAGACGATATTCATTTGCCCCCTACCTCGCTGATCTGCCTTGAAAATACCCACAACCGGGCCGGGGGAACGGTTGTGCCCCTAAAAGATATGCAGGCGGTCTATGATGTAGCCTGCAGGCATAATTTGCCAGTCCATTTAGACGGTGCCCGAATTTTTAACGCTTCGGTCGCTTCCGGTGTTCCGGTTAAAGATTTTACTGCCTGCACCTCATCTGTGCAGTTTTGCCTGTCCAAGGGGCTTGGCGCTCCGGTCGGCTCGATTATTGCCGGAACAGAAGAGTTTATCAAAGAAGCGCGGCGCTGGCGCAAGCGTCTCGGTGGCGGGATGCGTCAAGCAGGCATTTTTGCCGCTGCCGGTATTGTTGCCCTTGAGACCATGGTTGAGCGGCTGGCTGAAGATCATGACAATGCCCGTTTATTGGCCGAAGGTCTGGCTGAACTGAAAGGAATTGATTTTAATCCGGCTGATGTTGATACAAATATTGTCATCGTCAGGCCAACCACCATGACCATTCAGCAATTGGGCGATGAATTGGAAAAAAGAGGTATTCTGACCGTGGCCATCGAGCCTGATCGGGTTCGCTTTACCACCAATAAAGAAGTAAACCGCAGCGATATCGAAAAAACAATTAAAGAGGTCGGCGAAATTCTGAAAAGCGCTTAGAGGCAAGAGATCCTTTGTTGCCAAATAAAGGGGTTTTCTGTAAGCTGTCGAACTATAAATAGCAATACTATGCTCTGTTCTGACAGAGAGGATCTGCTATGTATTTTAACCCTTATGCGTTGCCACTATTAGTTTCAGGCCTGATTTTGCTCTTGCTTGCTTATCGGGCCTGGAATTTCCGTTTTGCCCGGGGGGCAAAATATTTTGCCTTTCTCGTTTCTTCCTGTGCCGTCTACTGCCTTGCCTATAGCATGGAAATATCTTCATCAGAGCTGGAAACTGTATTTTTCTGGTTAAAGATCGAGTATCTTGGCATTGCCATGATTGCTCCAGCTTTTATATTGTTCGCCGTTGACTACACCGGTTGGCGGGCAAAACTAAGCGCCCCTGTGATTGTCGCGCTCTTCATTATTCCCGTAATAACCATCGCCCTGTTTTTAACCAATTCAAGCCACGGTTTAATCTATAGCAGTGCACAAATGGATACCAGCGGCCCCTTTCCGGTAATAGTTACGGAACGTGGTTTCTGGTATTGGGTACAGGGAATTTATGTGATTTTAGCAATCGCTTTTAGTAATGTTTTGTTTGTTTTAATGTGGCAGGGCTCCAACCAGGTCTACCGCAAACAGGTCATGTTTATGTTAGTTGCGTCATTTATCCCCTGGGTAGGTTATATATTGTACCTGACAAGGCCAATTTCATGGAATATTGACATGGTGCCGTTTTTCCTTGCACTGAGCGGCATATTTTCTTTTATAGGGTTATCTCACTATCGTTTTTTTGATCTTATCCCAATTGCCCGCACGAAGCTATTTGAAAAACTGCCTGATGGCGCTTTAATCATCGACTCAAAGTTGCGTATTGTCGATCTGAATACTGCAACGCAGAGTTACCTGAACATAACACCGATGGCAATCGGTAGTCCGGTGGTAGATGTTTTAAAAACATGGCCGAAGTTAGCCAGCCTGATTAAGCCACTCACCAAAGCTTATCATGTTGAAATGCGCAAAGATAAATCTGATCCACACCAGTGGTTCAGAATTGATTTTCTGCCTCTTCAGGATATTGGGCTGAATTTTAACGGGCAGATGATCATTTTCCGTGATATTACTGAGCTAAAAGCAGCTGAGGAAAAACTTAATCGTTTAGCGACAACAGATGACCTGACCGGGCTCTGGAATCGCAGATACTTTATGCAGGCTTCCGAAAAAGAGCTTAAAAGGGCGCAGCGCTATGGTCATTTTTTTTCGATGATTATGATCGATATCGACTGGTTCAAAGATGTTAACGACGTTTACGGGCACAGCGCTGGTGATAGAACCTTGCAGGATCTGGCAGGTTTGATCACGAGTCGCCTGCGTGAAGTTGATATAACTGCCAGGCTGGGAGGCGAAGAATTCGGAGTGCTGTTGCCGAGTACGAACCTTGACTGTGCTTTTAACCTGGCCGAGGATATCCGTGAGATTGTCGAGGCCACGCCGGTTATCTACGAGGGGAAAGAAATATTTGTTACTGTCAGCGGTGGGGTAACCACCTATCACAGCAGCCTTTCCGGAATTGAGGATATGCTGAAAGCTGCCGATCAGGCCCTCTACCGGGCGAAAGAAAATGGCCGAAACCAGACAATGGTCAAACAGATTAACCCAAAAAATTAAGCTGCTAAACACTTATGTCCGCTGATTTACCAGGGAGGGGAAAATCTTGCCGACTGAAGACGAAAAGAATCTTGATCTGCTCGGCACTCTGCATTATGTTATGGGTGCGCTGACCGCTCTGTTTGCCTGCATACCGATCGTTCACCTTGTGATTGGTATTGCCATGCTTACAGGTAACTTAAATGGGGAAGAAGTAGCGCCAAGGGCGATCGGCATGGCCTTTGTTATCCTGGCCTCAATAATTATTCTGGCCGGTTGGCTCTTTGCTGTCTTGATCATCATAGCCGGCAGCAGACTTAAGCAGCGCCGTTCATACAACTATTGCCTGATCATTGCCTTTCTCGAGTGTCTGATCATGCCCCTTGGTACTGTTCTCGGTATTTTTACGATCTTAAACCTGAACAAGGATACAGTAAAGGAACTGTTTAACAGATGAAAACAGCTGAGCAATATCTGGAATCATTACGCAAAGTTAAGCATAAGGTATTTCTTTTTGGTGAAGAGATCGAAAATGTGGTCGATCACCCGCTGATCAGGCCTTCAATTAATGCCGTAGCTCAAACATACGCCCTGGCTCATGATAAAGTCAGCTGTGATCTGCTGACCGCAAAATCTAACCTTTCGGGGCAGATCGTCAATCGCTTTACCCACCTGCATCAGGGTACCACGGATCTAATTAATAAAATTAAGATGCAGCGTCTGTTAGGTCAGAAAACAGCGGTCTGTTTTCAGCGTTGCGTGGGCATGGATGCTTTTAATGCTGTCGACAGTGTTACCTTCGAGATGGATCGCGACCTGAAAACAGACTATCACAGTCGTTTCAGAACCTTTCTGCGTTATGTTCAGGATAACGATCTATTTGTGGAAGGGGCTATGACTGACCCGAAAGGTGATCGATCCTTAAGGCCGTCCAGCCAGGCAGATCCTGATCTTTACCTGCGGGTTACCGACAGGAATAAAGAAGGTATTGTTGTCAGGGGGGCCAAAGCTCACCAGACAGGGGCGCTTGCCGCACACGAGATCCTGGTTATGCCGACCATGACCATGAATGAGAGCGAAGCCGATTACGCCGTTTCTTTTGCCATACCCGGCGCTTCAGATGGCATAACCTATATTTATGGCCGCCAGTCTTGTGATACCCGCAGGCTGGAAGGTGGAACGATCGATGTCGGCAACTGCCATTACGGCGGGCATGAGTGCCTGGTAGTTTTTGATGATGTTTTTGTGCCCTGGGAACGGGTTTTCATGTGCGGTGAATACCTTTACAGCGGAGCCCTTGTTGAACGCTTCGCCGGTTACCATCGACAGAGTTACGGCGGGTGCAAGGTGGGGGTGGGCGATGTTTTGATCGGCGCCGCCGCTCTGGCTGCTGAATATAATGGGGCAGTGAAAGCATCGCATATTAAAGATAAACTGATCGAAATGGTGCACCTTAACGAAACCCTCTATGCCTGCGGTATCGCTTGCTCCAGTCAGGGAGCGCCCACCGCCTCGGGAACCTACCTGATAGATATGCTGCTGGCCAATGTCTGCAAACAAAATGTTACCCGT
>CAYWDA010000112.1:0-6281 GCA_964456945.1 uncultured Syntrophomonadaceae bacterium | reverse complement strand
CTTGATGCGCTGGTTGAATCTACTGATAGCACCTACGGTTTTATTGATGAAGTAATACATGATCCTGACGGAACACCCTATAAACTGAGCCTGGGTATGTCGAATATCTCCTGGGACGATGCATCAGAAAGGCTCTATGAGCAGCTTAAGTCTCAGAAAATGGAATTTCGCAATCTGCAAAATTTGGCCGGGGCCCCCGTGCTTGAACAAAAAGTGATTATTGCTAATGATCCATCCGCTCACCAACAATCCGGAGGAGTGCCCCCGGGACATCCCCCGTTAACAAGTTATATGGGCATACCCCTTTTTTTCGGTAAAGAACTGATTGGCGTGGCCGGGGTAGCTAACCGCCCGGGCGGTTATAATGAGGAAATTGTCGATTTTATTAAGCCGCTGACCGAGGCTTGCGCGGCAATGATCTGGGCCGGCCGCTTTGCCCGCCGCGAGGAAGAAAGCTTCACTGCCCTTAAGGCAAGTGAAGAGAAATTCCGTCTGCTGGCTGAAACGGCTTACGAAGGCATCTGGATCATGAATGGCGACTATATAATAACCTACGTTAACAGGCGGTTGGCTGAAATGCTGGGCTATGAAATGGAGGAAATGCCGGGGAGGCCGATGGAACATCTTCTCTTTAGTGACGATTATGACGACCATATGGACAAAATGGTTAATCGCCGCAGGGGGCAGTTCGAAAGTTATGAACGTCGCTTGAAATGTAAAGATGGTTCAGCAATCTGGGCAATTATATCGGCTACGCCGCAGGAGGATGCAGCGGGAAGATTTTTGGGATCATTTGCCATGGTTACCGATATCACTGCGCGGAAAACTTCAGAAGAAAAAATTCGCTATCTCAGCTTTCATGACCGCCTGACCGGGCTTTACAACCGCACCTATCTTGAAGAAGAGATGAAAAGGCTCGACACAGAAAGGCAGCTGCCGGTCAGCATTATTATGGCTGACCTGAACGGTTTAAAATTAATTAACGATACTTTTGGCCATGCTACAGGAGATCTGTTGATCAAGCGAGCTTCAGATATTTTCAGAGAAGCCTGTCGTGAGGAAGATATAATTGCCCGCTGGGGTGGTGACGAATTTTTAATTTTGCTGCCGCAAACAACAGCCTGGGAAGCGGATGAAGTATGCAGCAGAATAAAAAGGGTTTCGCAAAAAACCGGCATCATGGGCCTGCCTGTCTCGATCGCTATTGGGTCTGCCTGCAAAGATAATATTTCTATAAGTATTGAAGGAATAATCAGGGAAGCTGAAGACAGGATGTACAGGCATAAACTTACAGAGGGGCAAAGTATAAAAAATGCGGTAATCAAGGCAATGTTAACAACCCTGGAAGAAAAGAGCTTTGAAACAGAGAAACATATTCGGCGTATGCAGCTAACAGCAAAACAAATTGCTTTAAAACTAAATCTTTCCGAAACGGAGATTGAACGGCTGAACCTGCTGGTTAAACTACATGATATCGGCAATGTTAAGCTGCTGAAAGATATACTGTTGAAAGAAACATTACTGACAGCAGATGAATGGGCTGAAATAAAAAAACACCCGGAAATTGGCTATAGAATAGTGCGTACTATGGAAGAATATACCAATGTCGCGGATGAGGTCCTGGCCCATCATGAACGCTGGGATGGCAGTGGTTACCCGCGCGGTCTAAAGGGTAAGGAAATTCCCCTGCTGGCCCGAATCGTGGCCATTTGCGATACTTATGAAGTACTGAGCAGCGGCAGACCCTATAAAAAAGCGCAGACTGCTGAAGAAATTGCTGCTGAATTGAAACGTTGTTCCGGAACGCAATTTGACCCTGAACTGGTTGCCATTATGCTGAGTTTACTTAAAGAAGGGCTAATCGAGGAATAAATTGCCCACTATCATTACGATTTAAATAATGGCTGCCCCTAGTTGAACGGGTTGCCATTTCATTGTATAATAGGTAGCGGCGTGGAGAGATGGCTGAGTTGGTCGAAGGCGCTCGCCTGGAAAGCGAGTAACGGTGTTAAGCCGTTCGAGGGTTCGAATCCCTCTCTCTCCGCCATTAAAAATTAAGTTTGGCCGTGCTAGACGGGGAGTTAGCGGTGCCCTGTACCCGCAATCCGCTATAGCGGGGTTTAATTCCTGCCCCCGGCCGCGCAGTTTTAGGGTCAGCGCCAGGTAAGTGGTGTCGAAGGCCCGGTCCCGTGCGGCGCAATCTCATGAACCCCGTCAGGTCCGGAAGGAAGCAGCGGTAAGTGAGTTTTTGCGGGTGCCACGGGGGAACCGGGCTGGAGCTAACTGCCTGGTTAACGCCTGGAGGTGCCGGTCAAAGGCAGGTGCGCGGCCATTAATATTAACCAGAGGCAACTACATTTAACCCTGCTTCCTGACAAGCTGGGGGTGTGCCGACTTGATAGCGGGGCGGCTCTTCCAGATTGGCTGCGGGAGAGCGGCAGTTTCTTTTCGGTTACCGGAACAGCTGATGAAACTTCGCTGGTCTGCCGGGAAGAACTGATCCCTGCAAACTGTCCTTCTGAAAGGGGTTTCCGCCTTTTTAAAGTTGAAGGGCCGCTCGATTTCAGCCTTACCGGTATCCTCTCTTCGCTACTAAACCCCCTGGCCGCCGCCGGAATTGCAGTGTTTACAATTTCTACTTACGATACCGACTATTTGATGATCAAGGAAGATAAACTTGAAGCGGCGATCAGCGCCCTGGGCACGGTCGCAAAGATCACCATCTGAAGCAGAGAGGTGTGCAGAACAATTGGCCTATTTTAGCCTCTACAGGCGATGCCGTCCGCAGAAATTTTCCGATATGACGGGGCAGGATCATATAACCCGCACCCTGAGCAATGCATTAAGCACGCAGCGGCTTGCTCATGCCTACCTCTTTAGCGGACCGCGTGGTACCGGAAAAACTACCGCGGCTAAGATCTTAGCCCGGGCCATGAATTGTGTTGATTACCCCTCGCCGGAACCGTGCGGCAAGTGTCCTTCATGCCTGAATATTGGGGCTGGCGTTTCTATCGATGTTATTGAGATGGATGCAGCCTCGAACCGCGGTATTGATGAGATTCGCGAGCTGCGCGAGCGAAGCCGTTTTGCCAGCGGTGAAAGCCGCTTTAAAGTTTATATCATCGATGAAGCGCATATGCTTACACCTGAGGCCTGCAACGCCTTTCTGAAAACCCTTGAAGAACCACCTCAGAATGTAGTCTTTATTCTGGCTACAACCGATCCCTCCCGTCTTCCCTCGACAATTGTATCGCGCTGTCAGCGCTTTGACTTTCACCTGCTGACAGTTAACCAGATCAGGGAACGCTTAGAGCTGATTCTGAAAGAGGAAGGCTGGCAGGCTGATAGTGAGGCTCTAATTTTAATTTCCCGGCTTGCCGATGGTTCGCTGCGCGACGCGCTCGGCACCCTGGAACAGTGTTCTGCCTATGGAGAAGAGCATATTACGGCAGAGCATGTGCGCATTGTCACCGGGGCGACCCGTGCCGCTACAATTGAGGCCCTGCTGAAAGCTGCTGTTGAAAACGACCTCGATTCAGGTTTGACTGTAATCGAAGAAGTGGTCTTCAGCGGGCGTGACCTTAACCTGTTCCTGCGTGATTTTACTTTTGTTTTAACCCGCCTGCTTGCCACTTGCGGCAGCGGCGTTAAAAATGCGCAAAACAATCTGCACGGTTTTGAAGAACTGCTGGCCGCTTATCACGATAAAATTGAGCGAAACCTGCTGCTTGATGCCGTTGAACTGCTGCACGCAGTTAGCGGTGAACTGCGTCATGCACACTTTCCCCAGTATATCCTTGAAGTCTCATTTGTCCGCCTGCTCAGGTTGCTGCATGGCAAGCTAAAACCGGTGGAAGATCTATTTCATACCCCGGCGCTAGTGCCGCCGGAAGTAAGCGCAGCAACTGGCAGAACAGCAGAAACACGGCAGGAAGACAGGCCCGAAAGAACTGCCGCAGAAGCTGCTTCCGGGCAGCCGGCTTCGCTATCTGAAACCGTTTCTGCACAGCCAGCCCCACCGTCTGAGCCAGCCGAGGTAAAAGTGGAAGCTGCGATGGAGACGGAAGATCGCCTG
This sequence comes from uncultured Syntrophomonadaceae bacterium, assembly GCA_964456945.1. Lineage (GTDB taxonomy): Bacteria > Bacillota > Dethiobacteria > DTU022 > DTU022 > CAYWDA01. Next base: position 2,206 of record CAYWDA010000112.1, on the reverse strand, counting down.
CCGCGGTTGAAGGAAGCCTGGCCGCGCCTGCTGCAGGAGCTGAAAAAGCGCCAGAAAAGCACCGCTGCCTGGCTTGAACCGGCTGTGCCGATAGAGTCGCGGGGTCATCTGGTCCGCCTGGCCTATGCTCCGGAATATGAAATTCACCAGGAACGAATCATGGGTGACAGCCACCGTAAACTGGTGGAAGAGCTACTTTCTGCTTTTTTCCGCACACCAATCAATTTAAAAACCGAGATCAGCCTGACAGCAGTGCGGATGCCGGCGGCAGTGGAAGAGCCGGTCAGCCCTGCCTGCGATTTGCCGGCTGAAAAAGTTAAGCTAAAGCAAGGTCCGAGCGCTGAAGATGCGCTGAAAATTTTTGGCGGCAAAATTATTGATTCTGAATAAGATGGGAGGCTTACACATGTCTAATGGTAACATGGCGAAGATGATGAAGCAGTTGCAAAAAGCCCAGGCAGATATGGGCCGCATGCAAGAAGAACTTGGAACAAAGACGGTTGAAAGCTCCAGTGGCGGCGGTGCTGTAAGGGTCGTGGCTAATGGTCAGAAACAGCTGGTTTCGCTGCAGATTGATCCTGAAGCACTGGGTACCGATAACAGGGAAATACTGGAGGATATGATTATTGCCGCGGTTAATGAGGCTTTTAACCGGGTAGACGAAATGGTCGCTTCGGAAATGCAGAAGTTAACCGGTGGTTTAAATCTTCCCCCGGGGATGTTTTAAATTTTTAAAGGAGGCGGCTTCAGCAGCCTATGGCCTATCCCGGTTCACTAAAAAAATTGATCGACGTTTTGTGCCGTTTTCCCGGTGTAGGGCAAAAGACAGCCCAGAGGCTGGCCTTTTACCTGCTCGGTTGTTCGCGCGAAGAAGTGGTTGCTATTGCCAGGGCTATGGTCGAGGCTAAGGATAAGCTGACATTCTGCACTGAATGCGGCAGTCTTTCCGAAAAAGAACAGTGCTCTTACTGTTCTGATTCGGGGCGGGATAGATCCCTGCTTTGCGTTTTGCAGGAGCCACGCGATGTTCTTGTTTTAGAACGCACGGGGCAGTTTCGTGGGCTCTACCACGTGCTGCACGGGGCGCTTTCTCCCTTAGATGGCATCGGTCCCGAAGAGCTTAAGCTGGATCGCCTGGTAGAGCGAATTGAAAAGGTGGGCATTACCGAAGTAATTATTGCCACTAATCCTAACGTTGAAGGCGATGCTACTGCCGGTTACCTGGCCAGGCTTTTGAGACCGCTTTCAATTAAAATTACGCGGATTGCTTTCGGGCTGCCCGTCGGCGGCGATATTGAATACGCAGACGACCTGACTCTCAGTCGTGCCCTCGACGGACGCCGCGAGATGTTTTAAAGCAGACTTTTCATTGCACTGTTTACAATTGCCGGCAGGTGAGCGTAGTCTTCTGTCGGCAGATAAGATGATGCCGCTTCGTCGAACAGAATGTTCGCAGATGTCGGCATCTCCTCGTCTCCGGGCCAGATTGTAAAGCAGATCGGTACCCGGGGCAGGACCGGCACGACCATGCTGATGCCGCTCATTTGCAGGCGGTATCCGCCCAGTGCTGCCGCCGCTTTCTGAAAATCATCAATACGCTCCCCGAAAGTATGCAGGAACGGATTTATAGCCCGCTTCTGAAAAGGTTCAATGTAGATATCGCCACCCGGCAGGTGACGGTAAGCGATCCACTGTTCACTAAGTGGTTTGCCGTCGGCAGTGACCAGGTAGTGCAGAATGATTATAGCAAGATAGATTGAAGCATCTTCACCCTTAGCTGTGGTTACCTGCCCGGATGGGTGCAGTACAGAGTAGCTTTCTTTGAGGAAAGGTACAGTAAGGGTAGTATTTTCAGCATCAAAAGCAACTGCCGCCCGCTCGGCAACCACCTGCGGGTCAAGAGTTGCAAAACGTTCCGCAGCTTGCTTCAGAGTCTCCTCCAGGTTGAAAAACCCGCGTTTCTTTTCCACAGTAATCCTCCTGTCTCATGGTTGAAGCTTATTTTCACCTTTATTCCAGATCTGCTATGAATGCTTCAATAGCCCGGTTCACTGCTTCCGGCTTTTCAAGCATGACCATGTGCCCGGCGCCGTCAATTACTGTAACCTTTCCTGACGGCAGCTTTTCTGCCAGGTAGTGGCTATACTTAACCGGGGTAAGGCGATCTTCACTGCCGCAGATCATTATTACCGGCCGGCTGATGTGC
>CAYWDA010000111.1:0-7617 GCA_964456945.1 uncultured Syntrophomonadaceae bacterium | reverse complement strand
GAAAGCGGAGTAAGAAGAAATTCTGTTAAACAGGATGTTGTCAATGCTGCCCGGGTGATTGACCATCTGCCCAATTTAGATTTTGCTATGAGCTACGGTATTCCGCGCGATGTCCAGGCTGACAGGGGTGATTTGCACCAGTTTGCCGCCCTGACTTTAAACTGCGCCAAGCCGATAATCTTTACAGCGTTTAATGAAGATAACCTTAAAATAATCATCGATATGGCAGCAGCGGCTGCCGGGTCGCATGAAGATTTGCGTGAGAAGCCTTTTCTGATTCTTTACGACGAGCCGATATCGCCGCTAATCCATACCCGCGAGGGCATGGCTAAAATGTTTACCTGTATTGAATACGGAGTGCCCGTTATTTATACTCCCGGGGTGGTAGCCGGAGGCACCTGCCCGGTGACTAAGGCTGGTACCATCGTGCAGATGAATGCCGAAAGCCTCTCCGGACTTTTAATTGCCCAGCTGAAAAAGAAAGGTGCCCAGGTGATTATCGGGGGGGGTGCCACACCGATGGAGATGAATTCTACGGCCACCCTCTATGGCTCACCGGATGCGGCAATGAACTACTGCGCGATGAGCGAATTGGCCCGCTTCTATAAACTGCCTAACTTTACAGAGGCCGGGTGCAGCAACGCGCCGGTTCCCGACGCTCAGGCCGGCATGGAAGCCTCGATGGGCTTGCTGTTGAACCAACTTTGCGGGGCGAACCTGGTTCATGACGTCGGTTATCTCGATGGTGGCAAAACCGGTTCACTGCCCTTCCTGGCCATGTGTGATGACTTTATCAGCGCTGCTCGCTATATCGGCGCCGGAACGGCTATAAACCCGGAAACAATTGGGGTTGATAACATAGTCGGGGTTGGCCCTTCGGGCCACTACCTTGGTGAAGAGCACACCATGAAACATTTCCGTAATGAGATCTGGATGCCGACCATCTTTAACCGGATGATGTACGAAACCTGGGAGCAGCTAGGCAGCAAAGACTGTTTCGATCTGGCCCGTGAAAAGGTACAAGCGATTCTCGAAGGGTCGGTTAATGCGCCGTCAGAAGCTATTGCCGCGAAGATTGCGAGCCTGCTTTAAACAACCGGAGGTTTAAATGAATTCAAGGGAACGGATTATGACTGCCTTGGCTTTAAAAGAACCGGATCAGGTCCCCTTTGCCGATTATACGGAAGAACCAATCAGGAAAATGATCATGGGTAAAGATGATTTTTCCGGATCCAAAAGATGAAAGTTATTACGATCCAGCCAAAAGGTTTGTGGAAGAGAACACCTCTTCCGGCCTGGCCATCTATGCAAATTGCCGTTTTGGCATCACCGGGGTTTTGTATTCGATGGGTCTGGAAGCGCTGGTTGTGGGCTATGAAGTTTCGATCAGGTCAGGCCGCTGCTGGCATGATTTGCATGAAGTATACCAGTCATGTGGTTCCTGGGGCTCTTTAGGTTGCGCTGCGGCTGTGGCACACCTCTTAAAGCTTGACCTTACGCAAATAAGCAATGCCCTTGGTATTGCCGAGTATCACTCTCCCAACGCACCGATGATGCGTGATATTTACAACCCGACTATGGTTAAGCACGCCATCAGTTGGGGGGCGATGAACGGTGTAACATCAGCTTTGCTTGCTCAGAAAGGCTATACTGGCATGGCCAGCCTGCTGGGTATGGAAAAATATGCAGAATGGGTCTCAGATTTGGGTGACGTGTATTGGATGGCTGACTGGGTTTTTCACAAGGAATGGGCTTCATGCGCCTGGGGGCATGCAGCCGGTGTAGCCTAACTCAGACTGCTTAATGAGCACAGTATAGAGCCTGTCCCCATGTCACAAGTGCTAAATATTTACAGTGATGGAGGTTGGTTTAATGGTTTCTCCTTTCCAGGCAACACCCCGTTTTCAACTTTTTAGCCTCGAGCAGTGCGAAGCGGTTCACCTTGCCACTCTTGATATTTTAAGACGTACGGGTACCCGTGTCTATCACCGGGAGGCCCGAGACCTGCTGAAAGAGGCCGGGTGTCTGATCAGCGATGAAACGCTGGTTCAGTATCCCCCGTCTCTCGTTGAATGGGCGATTGCCCAGGCTCCTTCAACGATTGCGCTCTGTGAAAGGGGCAGCAGCAGAGCCGCTTTTACCCTTGAGGCTAAAAATGTGGCTTTTGGTACCGGGTCGGACTGTCGTAACTATATTGACCCGCGAAACGGTGAATACCGCCTCTTCAGATCTGCTGATGTCGTTGACTGTATCCGCCTGGTCGATGCCTGCAAAGAGATCGATTTTTGCATGTCTATGGGTATTCCCTCCGATGTTGACGCTATCAAACCTTATGCCTATCAGTTTTCTCTCATGCTTCAGAACACAGTGAAGCCGATCGTTTTTATTGCTGATGATTTATCTGACTGCAAAACTATAGTGGCTATGGCTGCCGCTGCGGCAGGCGGCTATAAAGAGCTCGAGCTTAGCCCCAACCTGCTTTGCTACAGCCAGGTGACCACTCCTCTGATTCACAATGAAGAATCGACTGATAAACTTTTGTATATGGCTGAAAAGGCAGTTCCTGTTGTTCACCAGCCGTCTCCAATGATGGGTGGGACAGCGCCGATGAGTATGGCCGGCGGCCTGGTTTTAGGCAATGCCGAAGTTCTTTCCAGCCTGGTAATTCACCAGCTAAAAAGGCGGGGCACTCCTTTTCTCTATGGTGGAGGTCAGCATCACATTGATATGCAGACCACAATTTCTGTTTACAGTGCCCCCGAATTTGATTTGGAGAGAGTAGCTGTGGCCGAGATGGCGCGCTTTTATAATCTGCCCAGTTGGGGTTATGCCGGATGTACCGACAGCTGCATTTTCGATGAGCACGCTGCGGCAGACGCAAGTCTTTCAATAATGACCGCCCTGTTAAGCGGGCAAAACCTGGTTCATGACATTGGTTATATGGAAGCCGGCCTCACTTTTGGCCCCGAAATGGTTCTTTATTGCGATGAAATTATCAGCCGTATGAAGGCATTCTCACGGGGCATTAACCTGGACAGCGAGTCTATGGCCCTCGACCTAATCGACGAAGTCGGGCCTGGTGGGGCATTTTTAACCACGGATCATACTTTCCATCATTTCCGTGATTTTTGGCAGCCAAAATACTTTAACCGCCGCCGTCGTGATGATTGGGTAGCGGGTGGCAGTAAGAGCATGGGTGAAAAGCTAAGGGAAAAAGTTGTTGAAATAATGGACACTCATCGGCCGGCAGAACCCCCTGCAGGCTTAAGCGAAGAGATCAATTACATCCTGACCAACTCTAAATAAGACCTGGCGGATTGACGAAAGGGGGTAGCTGCCATGCTCAGGTTAACCGATTATGAAAAAAGAATGTTAAACGGTGCTGAGGGAAAGCTTAAACAGAAAGCAATGGAAGTGATCGTCCGCTATGCTGACGTTCTGGATGCCGGGGAGCTTTGCGAAGTAACTAAGGCGCATCTGCATTGCGGTTTCCATCATTACCTGCGAACTGTTTGCTCGGAAAATATAGACGAAATAATGGCAGAGATGTTTTTCTGTTCTTCTGAAAAACTGGTCATGAATGAAGTCTGCTGTGACTGTTTCGCCGATGTCGGACCCATGTGTCCTGACAGTTGGCAAGAAATGGAAGTTACAAAGAAAGAGTACGAGATCAACCAGAAATTTCTCGAGCGCTGCCTGTCGGCCGGAGTAAAGTTGTTTGGTTCCTGTGTTCCCTACCTGCTGGGGTTCATCCCCTTGATGGGCGAACATTATGTAACCAGCGAATCGCATGTAGTCTTGGTCGCAAATTCGCTATGGGGAGCATGCGGCAACTCGGATGGTCTGGAAGTAGGTTTTTGCGCAGTTGTCTGCGGTCGTATTCCCCTCTGGGGTAACCATATAATGGACAATCGCGGGGGAACCCATTTAATTAGCTTAAGCGGCCTGAGTCAGAAAACGCTCACCATTTACGACTGGGATCTGCTCGGCTATACCGTCGGCCGGAAACTGTCACCGCATGTCACACCGGTAATTGAAGGTGATTTTTTTAGACCCGATATCTATAAGCTGAAAGCATTTTTTGCCTCCCTGGACATGACAAGCGGCCCTGAAATATGTCATATTACCGGAATTACTCCGGAGGCCGTAACAGTGGAGCAGGCTTTCAGGGGTGAAAAGCCCCTCCAGGTAATTGAGGTAAAAGAAGATGATCTGACAGAATCGCGTAATATATTTTCCCAGAGTGGCGATATCGATTACGTCAGTCTTGGCTGTTCTCATTTTTAAGAGGAGCTATTATAGGAGGTTGTGATGAAGACTCTCGTAATCGGGCAAGACGATGTGGTTAGATGGCGATTATAACCTGGTTGAGCAGACTTAAATGATGGCCCCAATCAGCGAAGGGCAGTACCGGAGAAATGCGAACACCAATAGATATCAATTACAGTGAAGTTTAGTTTAACTGGAAAGGAAGTAATCACCTTGCCGACGGTTACAGAAGCTTTAAGCGGGGCAAAGAAAACTGAAACAAGTTTTCAATCCTCTGAAGTATGGGCTAAGGTTACGGGTAAAGCTATTTACGGGAGCGATATAAAGCTGCCGGGAATGCTCTACGGAAAAATTCTGCGCAGTCCGCATCCGCATGCCCGCATAAAGAATATTGATCTTTCACAGGCTGAAAAGATAAACGGGGTAAGGGCGCTCATTACTGGCGCTGAATTACCTGCTATACCCTATGGCATAGTAGTTGATGATGAACTGCCTCTCACTCCCGACCTGGTTCGTTATATCGGAGATGAAGTGGCTGCCGTAGCTGCCATTGATTACGAAACAGCATCAAAAGCTGCCGGGGCGATCAAAGTGGACTATGAGCAGCTTCCCGCTGTATTTAATCCCCGTGAAGCTTTGAAACGTGGCGCTCCGCAGCTGCACGATCAGTTTAGCGGCAACCTGGCCTGGGAACGTAACCTGGTCAGAGGCGACAGCGAGGCAGCTTTCAGTGAGGCTGATGCTGTTGTTGAAAACACCTTTACCATTCCTTCCGTCCACTCGACATATCTTGAACCGACAGTTTGTGTAGCCGAAGACGATCCTTACAACGGTTTGATCATTCACACTGCGCTACAATCACCCGATGTGGTTCGCGAAATTCTCGCCAAAGCGCTTGATCTACCCTTTTCTAAAGTGCGAATCGTCGGGCCTGTAATGGGGGGCGGTTTCGGTGGTCGGGTTTACGGTAATCTGAAGCTCTACATCATTGCCTCCCTGCTGGCGATTAAAACCGGCCGTCCGGTCAAAATGCAGCTTACCCGTGAAGAAGAATTCCTGGTGGGTAGGCCGATGATTGCTGCCGAAATGCACTTAAAGATGGCCTTTAAAAGCGACGGAACGATCCTGGCCCGCGAAGCAGATATAGTAACCGATAACGGTGCCTACAGCGCCCAGGCTCCATGGGTCTCAAAAACACTTTCTGAGCGTAATGACTCTGTGTACCACATTCCGAACATAAAAACCAGGGTACGCCTGGCTTATACGAACAAGGTACCTACCGGGCAATACCGTGCTTACGGTAACCAGGCGGCCAATTTTGCCACCGAGTCGCTGCTCGACATGGCCGCCGCCAAACTTGGTATTGATCCCCTTGAACTGCGCCTGAAAAACTGTGTGCGATCAGGCGATACAACAGTTCACGGCCTGAAGATTAAAAGCTGTGCCCTGTCCGACTGCCTGAAAGCAGCCGCTGAAGAGATTGGCTGGCACAAGCGGAAGGCCGGGCACGGCTACGGGATCAGCGCTGCTATTCATGCTAACGGCAGCCTGGTTTTTGATAAGAACTTTCGCGGTGCAGCCGCTCTGGCCAGGCTTGAACTTGATGGAAGAGTATCCATCTTCAGCGGGGAACAGGATTACGGGCAGGGCACTCATGCCACATTTACCCTCATTGCCGCAAAAGCGCTTGGATTAAACCCTGATTTGATTACGATCTACTCGCGCGACACCCTCTCGTCACCGCATTCCCTCGGAGCCCTTGGTATGCGTCAGACAACCATTGGCGGCAAAGCAGTGCAATTGGCTGCAGAAAAATTGAGGGAATTAATAGTTCAGACTGCATCTGACCTGGTTGAAGAGCCAGTTGTGATGGAACGTGGCACAGTACGCAGTGCTTCCGGGAAGATAGTCGAACTGCCTCTGGTCGCTTTCCATCACCACAGCCTGACCAGTGGTCTAAATCTGATTGGTGAAGGCCGCTATGTTCCCGCACCGAGTGCTTATGACGAGACCGGCTATGGCAATATTGCCGTTACCTACTCTTTTGCCGCGCACAGCGCTGAAGTTGAAGTTGACAAAACAACCGGGGCTGTGACCGTGCATAAAATAGTTGCCGCCCACGATTCGGGGAAAATTATTAACCAGATTTCCGCTCTTGGTCAAGTATATGGCGGGGTAACCCAGGGGGTGGGAATGAGCAGTTATGAAGGCTACCTTTTTGACGGAGGGCGGGTTGCCAACGCTTCGCTTGCTGATTACAGAATTCCTACATCACTGGACGTTCCGGACATTGTGCCCATCTTTATTGAGCAAGAAGATCCTGAGGGGCCTTTTGGAGCCAAGGGTCTGGGCGAAATTGTCCAGATACCGGTTATCGGCGCTGTTGCCAATGCGGTAGCTGACGCTGCCGGGGTAAGGGTTACCGATCTGCCGATTACAGCCGAAAAGGTCTACCAGGCTCTTACCGGATGGGAGTGTGAAACATGAGTTACATTAAGGCAGAAAGTTTGGAACAGGTTCTTGATCTACTTAAAGAACATGCGCCTGAGCCGCGGGTTATCGCCGGAGGAACTGATCTTTTTTTGCAGGCATTGCCGCAGAATTTGATCGACATCGGTTCTCTCGAAATTATGAAAATGATCGAGGAAATAGAAGGACAGCTGGAGATCGGCGCCGCCGTCACTCACAACATGGCCGCCAACGCGGCACTGATTATCAACAAGGCAACTGCTCTGGCTGAAGCCTGTTTGCAGGTAGGGTCACCACAGGTGCGCAATATCGGCACTCTGGGAGGCAATGTCATGAATGCAGCTCCGGCAGCAGATGCAGCAGTAGCCCTGGTTGCTCTAGGGGCGAAGGCTGAACTGATTGACACTCAAAAAAACAGGCGCTGCCTGGCGGTCGATCAGCTCTATGCCGACTACAACTGCACTGCGGTAGATTGCGGTTCTGAGCTGTTGCTTAAATTTTTCATAGATCCCTGTAAAGCTGGTGAAGGGTCTGCTTTTGTCCGCCTGGCCGCCCGCAGGGCACTGGCTCTGCCCATGGTTAACGCGGCAGCCCGGGTTTCGTTAGAGGATGGTCTGATCAGTGGCATTTGCCTGGTAGCCGCCCCGATTAAACCGGCGCCGACCAGGCTTTTTGATACAGAAAAATATTTACTTGGTAGAGCAGCTGTTGAAGCAACATGGCAAGAGGCCGAAATAATGGCTGCACAGGAGGCTGAAGTACGCGGAAGCCTGCTGCGCTGTTCGGCTGATTACAGAAAACAGATGGTTGGCGTCATTGCTGGCAGAGCCCTGAGAACTGCTGCCCTGCGAGCGCTTGACGGAAAGGAAGTGCGCTAGC
>CAYWDA010000110.1:0-11915 GCA_964456945.1 uncultured Syntrophomonadaceae bacterium | reverse complement strand
TTAAGGTGTTAAGATAATTAAATGTTAAGATTGTTTTCACCAATAATATCATCTATATATCAACAATTCATCAATAGGGTAGATATTCTAATAAATTATTGCGATGGATAAGCACTAATGATATTTTATTGAGAACGGTTTGCTAAGATCTTTTTATTATCAGCTGTTTCATAAGACGATTCAATCAGGTTGAGAGGAAGGTGTAACAAATGGGTAGAAACAGTAGTGCCGACATTGTTAGTTGTTACCAGTGTGCCGGGATAGGGTTTTGTTATGGCACCAAGAAACCGGAATTAAGTCGGGAAGAGGCTCGCACTAAGGCTGGCAGCTGCAAATCCTTGCGCAAGGGCTTTACAACCGAATCTGTAATTGTTATGGGCTATGAAAGATGCTTAAGCCGTGACAATGCCGAAAAACTTGTTGCCAATAGCTTCGCCCGGTGGTGTGGTTATAAAACCATTGAGCCTATAAGTGAACTACCCCTGGGAATTCATAACCGTCTGACAAAAACGAAAGTATTGCATAAAGAAATGCTGGTGAACAGCTGAATCAGGGTCGCAGCAAATCTATCTTTTGAGTAATGCTTGAATCGCGTGAGGCAAAGTTATCCGGTCAATGCAACATGCATCTGACTAACAGCAACGTGGATTTGATCTGACAAGATAGTGTAACTAAAAAACAAGTTTTCAGACTGCCACACTAGCGTCATTGAAAATCTCTAAAAATATGCTTACTACTTCAGGGTCAAACTGGATCCCGGTATTATTCCTAATCTGCTTTAGCGCCGCTTCCCGCGAAAGTGCTTTGCGGTAAGGTCTGTCATTTGTCATTGCGTCATAAGCATCGGTAACGGCGATAATGCGCGATTCCAGCGGGATCTCTTTGCCCTTTAAGCCCAGCGGATAACCAGACCCGTCCCAGCTTTCATGGTGTGTGAGAATCAGATTGGCAACGCGTGAAAGTTCGGGTGATGTCTGGGCAATATGGCAACCCTTTTCCGTGTGTGTTTTCATTATAGACCATTCTGCATCACTCAGCGGTCCTTCTTTGAAAAGTATTTCATCAGGGATTCCTATTTTTCCAATGTCGTGCAGCATTGAAAGATGCTCAATCTTCAGTAACTGTTCTTCCGAAAGGCCCATCTTGAAAGCCAATATGTAGCTTAACTCACTAATTCTATCTGCATGCCCCCCTGAAAGGCTGTCACGTTCACCCAACGCGGCCATAAGTGAGTTAATGCTTTTATCAAGATATCCGTAAATCAGATCGCCTTGTTGTCTGCGGTAATATTCTAGAACACTGTCATTAACTGCCTTAATCAGTTCATTAACCGGGCAGGGTTTAGTTAAAAGTCGAAAAATGCCAGTTTCATTTACGGCGTTTTTCATGACCGCTAGATCACTTACACCGGTAAGCATTACTCTTATCACTTCCGGGCACATATTTTTAATCTTATTCAGAAAATCTATACCATTCATGCCGGCCATACTGTAGTCTGAAATTACTACCGTTAATTCTTCACACCTATTTCTACCACATATTACATTATCTAAAGCCTCTTGTGCCGCTAAAGCGGTTATAACGTGAAAGCCATTATTCAAATTTCTGCTTAGCGAATCAAGAACATTCTTTTCATCATCTACAACCAACACCGTTGGAGATTTGGTCTTCATAGGAAGCCTCCCGTACTTTATTTGTGGTTTATTGCCTGAAAAGCTTTATCACAAAATTTAACAGTATATAACAAGGCAATCTTAACAAACCGTTTTCAGAAAACGACTAGCCAATAGGTGGCTGGGAATGATAGCCTACAGGGACTGATTCTGTAGTTTGGAAGGAGTAGCCTTGTCTGTTGAAAAGATTGACGCAGGCATCTACCACTGCAGAGTCATAGCAAGTACCCCTGTGTTTTACTATCTCCTCTATAGCACGCTCTATTCCCAGCGACGGGCGGTAAGGCCGATGAGAAGCCATGGCCTCAACCACATCGGCTACACAGATTATTCTCGCTTCGAGCAAAATTTCTTCACCACTCAGGCCTTCAGGATAACCGCTGCCATTCATTTTTTCATGGTGCTGCTTGACCGTAGCGGCGATTGGCCAGGGGAAATCAATATTGCCGAGAATTTCGAAACCAGCCCGGGGATGCTGCCTGATTATTTCTAATTCAAGACTGGACAATTTGCCAGGCCTACTTAAAATCTCGGCCGGAACCTCAATTTTCCCTATATCGTGTACTCTGGCCGCCAGCTTAATCCCTTCAACCTGATCCGGCCCCAATCCCATTAATTCAGCTATAGCGACGGCAAGGTCTGATACTCTTTGCTGGTGACTGGCGGTGTAGGGGTCGCGTTTTTCAAGCATGCGGCCCATTGATTCAATTATTCCTACCAGTGCCGTGCGATAAATCTGCACGTTTTCTTCAATATTTATTTCAGCTATTTTTCGACGGGTAATGTCGCGAATTACAGACAGAATTCTTTTGTCATCCAATTTGCTAAAGAGAGCTTCATAATATTTGCGCCCACTATCAAACTCAAGTGAATATTCCAGGGTTTGCATTTCACCGGTTTCACACAAGGCTTTCAGGTTTTGCATCACTTGCTTTGACAGCGCCTCCGGAAGCACTTCCGCCAGTGATTTGCCTGTAAAATACTCTGGTAAGGCTATTAGTGAAGCCTCTTCGTTTGCGTGATAGTCCAAGAAGGTACCATCCTGGCTGAAAATAAATAATAGGTCCGGTAAGGCCTTAAAAGTAGCATTACATCTTTTTTCACTTTCACGCAGCATATTGTGTGTTTTATGTAGTTCAGTAACATCGCGAAATATTGTTTCAAAATAACCATGTTCTGTGCTAAAGGCATAAACTTCATACCAACGGTTAAGCGGCTCAGAATATTGAACAAGGGATATCGTCTCCCGGTTAAGCGCTACATTACCATAGGTTGCTATCCAGTCAAATTTTGCTTTCACAATGTCGGGAATAGCCTCAGTAACTTTTTTGCCTATAATGTCGCCAATTTTCAAGCCGGTCATGTCCTCAAAGGCAGAATTTGCTTCCAAAAATATATAGTCCACTGCCTGACCTTGTTCGTTAGTGACAATACGATGACGGGCAAATGCATCAGGAATACTATCAATTAAGCGCTGGTATTTTGTAGAGCTTTGCTCCAATAGCTCATACCTCCTCTTAATAATACTGGTCTGCTTTTGCAGAAATACTAATAGAACAATTAAGAGTTTATCATAAGTATCTCAACAAAATATCATAGATGATGAAGGGTTTGATTGCTTCCCAAAAGACATACTTGTTACCAGCGCGGTTTTATAAATATGGGGTTTGCATATATCCATGGTCGGTAGGGGCCAAAGAGGGACCGGTGATAAACCTCTACCCGGTAGAGGCCGGGGCGTGTTGGGTTGTATTCAAGGAATGAAGCTTTACTGGCAACAATTACTTCCCCGTCACAGATCAGCCTGATTAAGGTCCGCTTTCCCGGAGTTTTAACCGTTAAGCGCATATTCTTCCGGTATTCAATTGCTTCACCAATCAGCGCTTTCTCTTCCCCATATTCCGCACAACAGTAAAGATCTTTTGCCGGATGAAAAGAGTCATAGGCCGTATAACAACGGCCATCCTTCAGCGCCTTCAGTATTTGGATTTTTGCTTCTGCAAAATCATCACTCAGCTCTGTTCGCAAAACAATATAGGTGTTGATGGTTGTAAAGGTATAGCGGTAGGTAAATATCACAATCCGCATAAAGGCAAACCTGTATAAATAAGCATGAGCATCACTGCCGCCGATAGCAACTGTGCGGTGCCCGTTCAGGTTGTAGCAGTCCCAGAGTCGCAGCAATCTGCGGGGCGGGCCTTTCATTGCCCCGGTGCGGTTAAAGAAAAACCAGTAGAGCGTTCTGAATAAAGAGGGGTGCAGCCCGCGCCAATGTGAAGAGTAATTCCAGATTTCAAGCCCGTTAAAACCAAATACAGGCCAGTCTGTCCAGGGGTAAGCTTTTCCTTTTTCTATATAGCGTGAGCCGCGATCAAAAGGGTGAGCTATAAACCCGAGTCCACCGGCCTGTCGCACCTGGTCAATAACCCTTTGGGGGCAGTCATCATCTGAATCGATCACTTCATCAATACCTAAAGCCAGGTAGTGGTTTTTCCGGCAGTTGATCTCGGCGCCCACTAAAACAACAACACCCTGGTCAATACCTTCTTCAGGAAGGCCCACCAGGGTTTCATGGTCTGTGATAATTATATAACTGAGCCCGGCCTCTGAAGCTTCAGCAGCAATCTGCCCCATATTTTCACTGCCGTCAGAGTGGGTGCTGTGAATGTGAATATTCCCGGGGTATGTATAAACCTGCTGTGGGTTAAGCCTGCCCATTCTTCTAAGCCTCTGCCTGTTCCAGGCATTGAGGGCGAGAAATCTCAAGTTTTGCGCCAAGCTGCCGCAACCTGTCTTCAAACCCACTGTAGCCCCGCCATAGATAATCAATGGCTGAAATAGTGGTCGTTCCTTCAGCTGCAAGCCCGGCCAGTAAAAGCGCTGCCGCTGCGCGCAGATCGGAAGCGGTGACGGGAGCCCCGCTCAGCCTGCGCCCACCCTGAACCACAGCGCGGTTGCCCTCGATCTGGATATCAGCGTTCATTCTCATCAATCCGTCAACATGCATAAACCTGTTCTCGAAAACTGTTTCGGTAACCAGGCTGGTCCCCTCGGAAATAGCCAGTAAAACCATAAACTGGGGCTGCAGATCCGTGGGGAAACCGGGATAAGGCAGGGTCTTCAGGTCAACACCAACCGTGCGGGGGCTTCCCTGAACCCTGATTGCCGAGTAATCAAGCTCTTCCACAGAGACCCCGGTCTCGCGCAGCTTGGCCAGCAGAGGTTTCAGGTGCTCAGGCAACACGTTGGTTACCGTTACGTCTCCACCGGTTACGGCGGCACTGATCAGAAAGGTACCTGCTTCAATACGATCGGGAATTACAGCATAGCGGGTGCCGCCGATTTCTTTAACCCCTTCAATGCGGATCGTCTTCGTTCCGGCACCGCTTACCTTAGCCCCGGCACTGTTTAAAAACCCGGCCAGATCGACAATTTCAGGCTCGGATGCCGCGTTATCAATAATTGTTTGCCCCCTGGCCAGGGTAGCGGCCATCATAATATTTTCTGTGGCGCCCACACTCGGGTAGTCAAGGTAAATACGCGCTCCAACCAGGCGTTCTGTTTTGCCTTCGATCAACCCACCGGAAACTTTAAAATCTGCGCCCATAGCGGCCAGGCCTTTCAGATGCAAGTCAACCGGACGCGATCCGATCGCACAACCACCGGGCAGTGAAAGGCGGGACCTCCCAAAACGGGCCAGCAAGGGGCCCAGGACTAAGAAAGAGGCACGCATCTGCTGCATTTCATATACCGGCGGTTCAAAAGGTTGTAGATCACAAGCGCTGATCTTTATAGTTTCCTCAGCACTGCTGTAGCTAACCTCGGCACCAAGAGATTCAATAACAGAAAGCATGGTTCTGACATCCAGCAGATCCGGCACTTCGTCGATCACGACCGGCTCATCTATTAAAAGCGATGCGGCAATAATCGGCAGGCCGGCATTTTTTGAACCTTTTATTCTGACTGAACCACGCAGGGGTGTACCACCCTGCACCATTAATTCACGAGTCATATACGATTCCTTTCAGACACTTGATAACAACAGGGCTGCCCAAAAAACATTTGAAGACAGCCCCAAATGATTATTCCGACCGCTAGCGGGGGCTCTTCTGCAGAAATTACCCCGCCATGGTGTTGATCATCGTCATCAGAAAGACCATCGCCAGCAGAGCAACGGATTCGATAACGCCAAGGACCAGAACATAGTTGGTAAACCCCTTGCCCGTCTCTGCAAAAGCATCGACTGCGCCGGCACCGGCAACGCCCTGGAGGTAGGCAGACGTACCGATCGCGAGGCCACCAAAAACACCGATACCCAGGATTACACCACTATCTAAGAGATGCGCCGATGCCACGATGGTATTCATCAGAATTAAACCGTAAAAAGTCTGGGAGAGCGGAAAACCAGTAAAAGCCAACAACATAAACGAAGCAGGCTTATTCTGCATAAATGCCTTTTTCCACGCTCCAATAACGGCCTGCCCGGCCGCACCGATACCGAGTGAAGAACCAACAGCAGAGATAGCAAGCGCTGCAGCGATACCTATTAATCCAAACTCAACCATTTTATCAGGCTCCTTTTTTAGTAATACAGTTTATTGTAGAGATGGCAGCCGGTTAAACCACATCTCTACGAAATCTGAATGGATTATAATCCTGGCCAGACCACTGAATACCCAGCCGGCCTGAGAACTCCAGCATTTTCAAACGAATTCCGTGCACCAGTACTCCAAGACAGCAGAGAACGAAGTTAAAAAGATGCCCGATTAAAAGAATCAGCACCCCAAAAATGAACGTATTGCCAGATAAAAGGTCTCCGGCCATGTTATTGAAAGCTTTCGCTATTTCGGCTCCCGCCAGACCCATGGCAAAAAGCCGCACATAAGATATGATGTCGCCAAAGGCCGATATTGACCCCAGAACTGTGCTCGGCAGCTCTCCAAGACCGCCAAGCAGACCTTTAAAAAAGTTAGCCCTTGGTTTTTGTGAGCCAAAGAGAACGATCAACGCGAACCCAACAATAATTATATTAAAGCTAATGCTTGCAACGAGGCCTCCGGCACCAAGCGCCTGGTCCAGATCGAATCTCGCCACCATATCGAGCACCAGGTAGAAAAGGCCAAAGTTAATTAACATCCATCCCACCTGGCCTAAGGCTTGCAGAGAACGGTGGGCCAGAGCACGCAAGAAATTCCATACCTGCGCAATAGTAAGGTGGAATATGGCGATGATGAAACACAACAGCATGATGACATCCTGACCGCTCAAAACCTTATAAAATTCACCGGCGGGAGTATAGAAACTGAAGCCCTCGGTTAGCTGGCGAATTACCAGTTTTTCCAATAAAGTATCTTTGATCAATTCAGGACTGCCAAACCAGGAACCGATCATGCTCCCCCATATGACCGTAGCCAGGCCGAGAATGGTAAATAGCACCACAGCCAGCGGAGGTTTCACTTTTTTGAATTTGCTATAGTAAATCACCAGACCGAGTCCTGCCAGAAAAAAGATGCTTCCGTAGGCGGCATCCCCGATAATCATGGCAAAAAATACGGTGAAAAAGATAAGAAATATCAGGCTAATATCCAGTTCTTTGTAGCCTGGGACTGTACCCATGAACTTGAATACAGGTTCAACAATCTGCAACCACCTGGGATTACGGATCAGCGTTGGTGCGGATTCGAATGAATCCGGCTCTGTTACGGCTATGGCAACAGAATTCTGACTGGCCCAATTTTGGACAGCCTCTGTCTCGTCAGCGGGAAGATAACCGGCTAGGGCTGTGAGATTCCCCTCATCTACGGTATTTGCTTTGGCAATAGAGTATTGCAGGTTAGAATCCAGATCTTTTAAGTGATCATGAAGAGCAGGCCCAAGGCTAGAATACTGCTGTGCTTTGTCTGTAAGCTCTTCAATATTTGTTTCTAATTTATTTTTTTCTGCCCGCATCGCGCTGAGACTTTGCGGAGGAAGGTTAAACTCTTCATAATCGTCCAGTTTTACTTGTTCACGGGTAAGGTGGGCAAACACAAGCTCTTTTTTGTTCTCTTTTAAAATCACCACATAACCTTCGAGATCATCCAAATTGTCGATTTTACCACCAGAAACAGTATAGATTTTCAGGTGGTAACCCTTGCTCGCGAGAAAGGTAAAGTCTGCGGGATCAAAATCCCCCCAGTTTTCCAAACCGGCAATCTTTTTTTCTAATGCCGCCTCCTGTTCCATGGCAGCCTGTAGTTCATCCCTTAACTTCAGCACATCCTCTACTGCCTCTGAAGGTTCTAGAGAAGGGGCAGTCAGGTCATTTTTACTTTTTAATGAGATCAAATAATTATAGGCACTTTCTGCCCGGTTTTTCCTGGCAAGGGCATCATCGACTTCTGGTGAAGAATACTGAAATTCTTCAAGGTGAACAAGGCCAAGTTCGGCCAGCGCATCTAGCGTTAATTCTTTATCTTTGGTCTGGACAACCATCGATACATATTTCATCTCTGCAATCATCGCTTACGCCTCCCTCACCAGTTTATTTTTCGATAACTTGCCCCGCACAACAGCAGCTGTCTGTTGATCGCCTAAGAAAATATTAATACGCCTGATATTTTCTTTTGTGTCAGGAATCTTTACCTTTTCGAACAGGTTGACCCGCTGGGTGGTAATTCTTAACTCTTCGCCCAGTAGTTCAGACTGTTTTTTTAGAATTGTAAGTTCCATATCTGCTGAAAATAGTTCTTTCAGCTTTTGAATACCTGCATCTACCCAAAGCGGATAGAGCATCAGGTCATAGGGCATATTTTCATAAATGACCCCGTTAAACAAAGGTATATCAACACCGGCGATGTTAGCGGTTTCCAGATCCGTCTCTTCTACCTTCACCAGCTCGGCAATATGCAAATTTTCGCCAAAAACATGAACCCAGCTCATCAGTTCGGCATTGATTCTTTCCCGCTGCTGGCTCTTTTCGTTTATTTGCATCTCAACCTGTCGTATCTCCATCTGCAGCAGCTGCTTCTTCAGAACCAGTGTGGGCAAATAGCGTTTAAACCTTTTGAGCTGATCCTTTTGTTTTTTTAATTCATTTTTCGTGTATTTTATTTTTGCCATGATCTACACCTTACTACGACAGTATTTTTCGATCAGCTCCGACTTTAATCCTGTTTCCTCCGGCGCAAAACAGCCGCCTAATATTTCCCACCCTTTATCCAGGGCGGCTTCCAGGGGAATGTTGACGGAAAGATCCATCATTTCCTGTTCAAACAACTGGCCATAAGTTAAAAGTTTCTCGTCCCAGTCTGACATTTTAAAGCCCATAGATTTCTTCTCCAGGGATTCCTTGTAGGCGGCGTATAGTTTAATCATGCCGTCCATGATGGCACGATGATCCTCACGGGTATCACCATTTACCAGCTGTTTTAACCTGGACAGAGACCCAAATGGCTCAATGCGCCCGTTGCGAAGATAAAACTGCCCTTCGGTAATGTATCCCGTATTATCGGGCACAGGGTGGGTGACGTCATCCCCGGGCATGGTGGTGACGCCAAGAATAGTAATTGAGCCTGACCCTTCAAAGTCAACAGCCTTTTCATAGCGTGAGGCTAATTGGGTGTAAAGGTCTCCGGGATATCCACGGTTAGAGGGAACCTGTTCCATGGTAATGGCGATTTCCTTCATGGCATCGGCAAAGTTGGTCATATCCGTGAGCAGAACCAGAACCCGCTTGTCCTGGATGGCAAAGTTTTCCGCCACCGCCAGGGCAATATCGGGAACCAGAAGGGATTCAACGACGGGGTCGGACGCAGTATGAACAAAAAAGACTGTTCTGGACATCACGCCGCCCTTTTCCAGGGTGTCCTTGAAGAAAAGATAATCATCGTATTTAAGTCCCATCCCACCGAGAACAATAATATCAACCTCAGCCTGCAGGGCTATCCGGGCTAAAAGTTCGTTATAAGGCTCCCCGGAAACAGAAAAGATAGGCAATTTCTGCGACTCTACCAGCGAATTAAAAACATCAATCATGGGAATCCCTGTCCGGACCATGTTGCGGGGAATAATACGCTTGGCGGGGTTAACGGAAGGGCCACCAATTTCAACCATTGTATCCGCAAGCTCAGGTCCTCCGTCCCGCGGCCGTCCTGATCCATCAAAAATACGCCCTAAAAGGTTCGGGGAAAAAGAAACTTTCATCGGCTCACCCATGAACCGGACTTCGTCCCCGGTGGATACGCCCCGTCCACCATTGAAAACCTGCAGGGCAACTTCATCGCCTTTAAGACGGATCACTTCCGCCATTGATGAGCCATACCTGCTTCCCACAACGGCAAGCTCTTTGTAGCGCACTCCCGCTGCCTTTACTGTAATAACGTTACCGGAAATCGATTCGATTTTACTGTATACTTTTTGCAATACTAGCCCCTCCTTGATTCGCCTGCCCAAAGACTTTCGGCATCTGCTTCGACCCCAATTTTCTTGTCGGCCAGCAGTTCAGAGATGGTTTTCTCCAGGGCATTAAACTCTTCGCATTTCCATTTTTTACCATTATAGTCCAGGAAGTTCTGCCTCACCCGGTTAAACCAGGAGCGGGCTTCATCTTTGCCGGCAAAACCTAACTTGGCCGTCAGAATATCTAAGATAATATCGTAGATATATAGTTGGCGCTCAGGCTCAACAGCAGCATCTACAGGATCAAACGAGTTCTGTTGGATATATACGTAATCCAGTAACTCAGATTTCAGGTAAATGATATAATCATCAAGTGACGTACCCTCTTCACCAACCACTTTCATCATTTGGCCAACCTCGTCACCCTTAAAGAGAATAGCCCGTCCATACTCGGTTTTCTGCTGATCGATGATGCCCTTATATTTTGACCAGGATTCCAGGGGGTGGATAGCGGGATATTTACGGGCATCAGCTCGCTGCTGTGACAGGCCGTGAAATGCCCCTACTACCTTTAATGTGGCCTGGGTTACCGGCTCTTCAAAGTTACCACCGGCCGGAGAAACAGTACCGCCGATGGTCACAGAGCCGATATCGCCACTTTTCAGCCGAACTATCCCGGCCCGCTCATAAAAGGCTGCAATCAGGGATTCCAGGTAAGCAGGAAATGCTTCCTCCCCTGGAATTTCTTCCAGACGACCGGACATTTCGCGCATAGCCTGAGCCCACCTTGAGGTTGAATCTGCCAGCATCAGAACGTTCAAGCCCATCTGTCGGTAATATTCGGCCATAGTTACTGCCGTATAAACCGAAGCTTCACGGGCAGCAACCGGCATGGAAGAGGTGTTGCAGATGATGATGGTCCTTTCCATTAAGGAACGGCCCGTTTTCGGGTCGGTCAGCTCGGGGAACTCTTTCAAAGTCTCCACTACCTCGCCGGCACGCTCACCACAAGCAGCTATAATAATAATATCCGCTTCAGCATACCTGGAAGTCATTTGCTGCAAAACCGTTTTACCGGCGCCAAAAGGACCGGGAATGCAGTAAGTACCGCCCTTGGCCACAGGTATAAATGTGTCAATAATTCTTAGTTTGGTAATCAGAGTTTCTTCTGGCTTCAAGCGCTCTGCATAGTTTTTAATAGCTCTTTTTACGGGCCAGTTAAATACCATTGTTAATTTGTGAAGGTTACCTTTTTCATCTTTAACCTCAGCCAGCACATCATTAATGGTGTGCTTTCCTGCCGCGATAATGCTCTCTATGGTTAGGACGCCCTCAAACTGAAAGGGGACCATAATCCAGTGGTTAAAAATACCCTCTTTAACAAAACCGATCTGTTCGCCGGATTCCAGCCTGGCACCGACCTCTACCGTCGGGCTAAATTCCCACTCTTTATTGTCATCGAGAGCCGCCAGGTAGACACCGCGTTCTAAAAAGAAACCACACTGTTCGGCCAGTTCAGGTAAAGGGTTCTGCAATCCATCGTATATTCGCCCCAATAAACCCGGGCCTAGCTGAACACTGAGTAATTCACCGCTGAATTCAACAGTTTCCCCTACACTTATACCCGAAGTCATTTCAAATACCTGGAGGTCGGCCACGCTTCCCTTAATACGGATAACCTCTGATTTTAATTTCTTACCCCCGGTGTTGATGTAACAGACTTCGTTCATCGTGGCGTCGCCTTCATATTCCACAGATACCATATTTCCACTAACTCCAATTACTTTGTTAATCATTCTCACCCATTTCTATAAGGTAATCAGTATATTAACTGTCAGCTAAAGCAGCATATTCCTTTTCGAA
>CAYWDA010000109.1:0-6841 GCA_964456945.1 uncultured Syntrophomonadaceae bacterium | reverse complement strand
TGCCGGATCAGCAAGGAGGTTGCCGGTTGATAATAATAACCTCTCCGCCCGCCAGGCTGTGCGGTGAATTAACTGTTCCAGGTGACAAATCAATTACCCACAGGGCGATTTTGCTCGGGGCAATCTCTCGCGGTGTTACTGAAGTGAAAGGTTTCCTTGATGCCGAAGACTGCCACTCAACAATCGGCTGCCTGCAATCCCTGGGTGCGAACATCTCTATGCGGGGAGACCGGTTGCTGATTGAAGGTTGTGATCTGAAACTGAAGCCCCCTGCGGCAATTCTCGATGCCGGCAACTCCGGAACCACGGCGCGCCTTTTGCTGGGCCTTTTGGCCGGGCAACTTTTTGAGGCAACCATAACCGGTGACCGGTCCCTGCAACAGCGGCCAATGAAGCGGGTTGTAGATCCGCTAAGACAAATGGGCGCCATTTTTATGGGTGAGGGAGAGACCCTGCCGCTGACTATCCGGGGCGGCGCAGTACAACCAATCGAATACCGGTCGTCAAAGGCCAGCGCCCAGGTTAAATCAGCTGTGCTGCTGGCCGGTCTCTATGCTGATGGAATTACTACCCTGGTTGAGCCATACTTAAGTCGAAACCATACCGAATTGATGCTGGCCTGTTTTGGGGCAGATATAAAGAGTGAAGGCAGCAGGGTTTCACTTACGGGCAGGGCTTTATTGCGCGGCAACCAGGTTAAGGTTCCTGCGGATATTTCCGCCGCTGCATTTTTTATGGTTGCCGCAGCCATTACACCTGATGCCGAAGTATTGCTTAAAAATGTAGGCGTCAATCCCACGCGCACAGGTATTATTGATGCACTGCAGCAGATGGGCGCAGCAGTTAAACTGGAAAATGAACGGCTCTGGGGTAACGAGCCGGTTGCCGATATCCTCATTACCGGAGGAAACAGGCTGAAGTCGATTACAATTGATGGCGCCCTAATCCCCCGCTTGATCGACGAAATTCCGGTATTGGCAGTGGCTGCGGCAGTGGCAGACGGTGAAACCGTAATTAGCGATGCCGCTGAACTGCGGGTTAAAGAGTCTGATCGTATTGCTGCCCTGGCCGGGGAAATGAGAAAGCTGGGGGTCAGAATCACAGAAAAAGAAGATGGCCTGATTATTGATGGCGGTTCTGACCTGCTTGGGGCTGAAGTTGACAGCTGTGGTGATCATCGTATCGCCATGGCCCTTGCTGTGGCCGGGCTTGCAGCAGGCGGTGAGACAGCGGTACACAATGCAGGGGCAATTAATATTTCTTTTCCCGGGTTTATGGCCGCTCTGCGCTCCCTGACCCTTAAAAAACGGGGTAAATTGACGCTGTAGTCTGGCTATGATAATCTATGGTTGTTACTTCCAATATTTGCAGCTTGCGCTTAATCCAATTAGTGAATCGGAGATACCTGATGCTTATACCAGTTTGTTCCTTTGAGCAATACCATAAAGATCATCCTTCTGCTACCCTCGATAATTACCGGTTTGAAAAGGAGCAGGTAGAGATTATTATTGAGGCAGTGCGTCGGCAGGGTGATGCAGCGCTCATTAAATATGCCTTAGAATTTGATCGGGCCGAACTTACTGAACTACAGGTTAGCGACGCAGAGTTCACCGAAGCAGCGCGCCTGGTTGAACCATTTCTGCTTGAAGCAATTAGAGGAGCCAAAGCAAACATTGAGCGGTTCCATCGCCGTCAGCTTGAGGATGATTGGTGGGATCAGGGCCCGGGATGGCTGGCCGGTCAGAGGGTTTTACCCCTCAAGGCGGTTGGCGCTTACGTTCCAGGTGGAACAGCGGCTTACCCTTCATCTGTGCTGATGACTGCTGTGCCCGCCCGTGTAGCAGGGGTAGAAAATATTTTCATTTGCACTCCACCGGACAGCAGTGGCTCAGTGAACCCGCTTACCCTGGTTGCAGCTCGTGAAGCCGGAGTTACAGCAGTTTTTAAAGCAGGAGGAGCTCAGGCTATTGCTGCCCTGGCTTACGGCACTGAAACAATTCCTGCAGTGCAAAAGATAGTCGGACCCGGCAATATCTATGTTACCCTGGCAAAAAAAGCGGTATTCGGGCAGGTCGGCATTGATATGCTGGCCGGCCCAAGTGAAATTGTAATTGTTGCAGATGAACATGCAAACCCTGCCTATATTGCTGCCGATCTGCTTTCGCAGGCCGAACACGATCCGTTGTCACGATCGATTCTGATTACAACATCTGAAACGCTGGCCAGCCTGGTTATGGAACAGCTTGGTGAGCAGCTTGATACACTGCCGCGCAAAGATATAGCGCTGCGCTCACTTAAGGAGCAGGGGGCGATTGTTCTTGTAGCTGCTCTGGCCGATGCCTGGCCGGTGGTTAATTCACTTGCCCCTGAACACCTTGAACTGCACTTGGAATCGGGATGGCAGTATATCGATTTGATTCTCAATGCCGGAGCAGTCTTTGTCGGGCCTTACACCCCGGAAGCGCTTGGTGATTACTGGGCCGGTTCCAACCATGTTTTGCCAACCGGAACTGCCGCCCGCTATGCATCTGCTCTCGGGGTAGCTGATTTTACTAAAAGACAGCATGTTCTCTGTTTTACTGCCGGCGAATTGCAGCAGTCGGCGCCAAAAATTGCCGCACTGGCCAGGGCTGAAGGGTTGGAAGCGCATGCCCGCTCAGTGTTGATAAGGAGGCAGAATAATGAACCGCCGCGTAAAGATTGAGCGTAAGACAGCAGAAACTGAAATTTATCTGGAACTTAATATCGATGGTGGCGGAAAGGCTGATTTAACAACCGGCCTGCCCTTTTTTGAGCATATGCTTTCACTGTGGTGCAGGCACGGTTTTTTTGATCTAACTATCAGGGCAGAGGGCGACATTGAAGTAGATTCGCACCACCTGGTTGAAGATCTGGGAATCTGTCTTGGGCGGGTCTGGCACGAAGCCCTGGGAACAAAAGAGGGTATTAGGCGTTACGGTTTCAGTGCAGTGCCGATGGATGAAGCCCTGGTTACCGCGGTTACAGATCTATCAGGACGGCCCTGGCTTAATTATCAGTTTCAAATGCCAGAGGGCAATGTCGGCCCGATGGATCCGGAACTTTTCCGCGAGTTTTGGCAGGCTTTTGTTAACGAAGGTAAATTTAACCTGCACCTGACTATGAACCATGGTCACAATAAACACCATATTATCGAGGCATCTTTTAAGGCGGCTGCCCGTGCATTAAATGAAGCTTCATCAGCCATGGAAGGTTATGAAGGCGTGCTTTCAACCAAGGGAAAGTTAGAGTGAGGTGAATAGTTTGCTGGTTATACCTGCTATTGATTTACGCCGGGGTCGCTGTGTGCGCCTTTACCAGGGTGATCCGCAAAAAGAAACTGTTTACGGTGACAACCCTATTGAGGTTGCCCGTCAGTGGGAGCAGCTTGGCGCTAAAATGCTGCACCTGGTTGATCTTGACGGTGCTTTTACCGGACTTGCTCTGAATGCTAAAGTAATTGGCGCAATCGGGGAAGCGGTGCATATTCCGCTGCAGTTGGGTGGTGGAATCAGATCGAGGGAAGCGGTGGAAAAAGCAATATCTGCCGGCGTTTCCAGGATCATTTTGGGAACGATTGTGGTTGAAGAGCCAAAGCTTGCCCGCCAACTTGTTGAGGAGTTCGGTGATACAATTGTCGTCGGCATCGATACCCGTAATGGAGCGGTTGCCGTTAAGGGTTGGACAGAATCATCTGCGCTTCAATTGGTTGAGCTGGCCGTCGAGATCGAGACCTGGGGCGTACGGGAAATTATCTATACTGATATTCAAAGAGATGGTACCATGCAGGGGCCAGATTTGGCCGGTCTGGAAACCATCCTCAGGGAAACAAAGTTACAGGTAATTATGTCCGGGGGAGTATCTTCGACAGATGATCTTGCTGCTCTTAAACCATTTGGCAGCAGGGTCCGGGGAGTTATTATCGGTAAGGCGCTCTACAGCAACCAACTGACTCTCGGTGATGCTATGGCAGTTTTCCTTTAAATATTTGGTAAATGATGGAGGTTGTAAATTGGCAGATACTAAAAATGAATTTCTAGCGCCTCTTGAGGCGCAGCAGCTTAAATATGATCAGAACGGACTGCTTCCGGCCGTGATTCAGGATGAAAAAAACAACGTGGTTCTCATGGTCGGTTACATGAATGTTGAGGCGGTTAAAAGAACCATTGAAAGCGGTAAGGTTTGTTTTTGGAGCCGCAGTCGCCAGGAATACTGGGTCAAGGGTGAAACCTCGGGAAACTATTTCGAGGTAAAGGCAATTTTTGCTGACTGCGATTTTGATACCCTTCTGGTAAAAGTTATACCACTGGGTGCCGGTTTAGCCTGCCACACTGGTCGCTATACCTGCTTTTTTAATACTCTGGCCGGTTTTGAGCAGCAGGAGGAAAGTAATGGTTGATTACCATCTTCATACTTCACGCTGCTGTCATGCAACGGGCACCCCGGAAGAATATCTGGCTGCAGCCGAAGAGCAAGAGCTGCATGAAATTGGTTTTGCAGACCATTACCCCCTTGGCCTGCTTGGCTGCAAACCGCGCTCGCAGGTTACTATGCACCCCGAAGAGCTTCCTGAATATATCATGCAGGTTGAAAAGCTACGCGCTGCATCTAAAACTGTCAGGGTGAAGCTTGGCGTTGAAGTTGATTTTCTTCCCGGCACCGAACAAAAAACGCGCAGCCTGCTTCAGGCTCAAAAATTTGATTACGTGATCGGCTCAATTCATTTCCTGGGTGACTGGGATTTTACTCATCCCATCTATGCTGATCATTATCAGGAGAAAGATTTAACCGAACTTTACAGTCGCTACTTTTCCCTGGTTTGGGATCTCTGTTACAGCAGGCTTTTTGATATTGTCGGCCACATTGACGTGATCAAAAAATTCGGTTACCGTCCCCAGGAAAGCCTGGAACCTTACTGGGTAAAAACTGCGCAAGTCCTAAGTGAAACCGGAACCTGCCTTGAATTAAATACAGCGGGCCGTGATGCCCCGGTTGGTGATTTTTACCCCGACAGACGTTTGCTTGAGATTTGCCATACCGAAGGCGTGCGGGTAACTATCGGTTCAGATGCTCACAGCCCGGAGCAGGTGGGGCGTTATATGCCTGAAGCGCTT
Source organism: uncultured Syntrophomonadaceae bacterium (assembly GCA_964456945.1). Lineage (GTDB taxonomy): Bacteria > Bacillota > Dethiobacteria > DTU022 > DTU022 > CAYWDA01. The sequence goes on along the minus strand of CAYWDA010000109.1, from coordinate 1,709 downwards.
GATCTGCTAAAATCTGTAGGTTACCGCGAGATAACTGCTTTTGATCAACGCAAGAAGAGCAGTGTGCCGCTCTATTAGCATAGGTTAGGGGGAATGGTAATGAGCCAGTTCTACCAGGACCGGATAGATACGCCAAAGGGCGTTTTTTTGGTTCTTTTTAGTGATAAGGGTATCTATGAACTGTATTTCCCCGGCTCAAAGGTGGATCAGGATTATCCTCAGCGAAGCCTACCCTGGCCACAGCTTGCTGAAGACCTGAACCGTTATCTGCTTGGCAATGAGGTGGATTGGTCGCCATACCCGCTTGACTGCAGCGGTTACCGCCACTTTACCGATACCCTGCTCAGGCAGGTACGGCTGATCGGCTATGGGCAAGTCTGCAGCTACCGGGAAATAGCCGGGCGGGCCGGATCACCTCTGGCCTGGAGAGCGGCAGGGCAGGCTTTAAGTATTAACCGTCACCCCGTTATTGTTCCCTGTCACCGGGTTATCGGCAGTAATGGAAAACTGGGTGGCTTCAGCGGCCCCAGCGGTTGGAAGCAAATGCTGTTGGAACTGGAAGGGAGGCAGGTCTGATGCGCTACCTCTCTGCCGGTGAATCACATGGACCCTGCCTGACGGCGATTATTGAAGGCCTGCCGTCAGGGCTGAAAGTGAATAAAGTTGCTATTGACCAGCAGCTTGAGCGTCGCCAGAGCGGTTACGGCCGTGGCGGCAGAATGGCTATTGAAAAAGACCGGGTTGAGATACTTTCCGGATTGCGCTTCAGCCAGACTATAGGCAGTCCGCTTTCCCTGCAGATAAAAAACCGCGATTGGGAAAACTGGCAGGAACTGATGGCGGCAGATGGGGATAAGCCCTCCGGGGCAGAGATGCTAACCCTGCCGCGCCCCGGTCATGCCGACCTGGCCGGTGGCCTGAAATACGGTCATCATGATCTCAGGCTTGTTCTTGAACGCTCCAGCGCCCGTGAAACTGCGATTAGAGTGGCGGTAGGCAGTGTGGGGCGGATAATACTTGAGCATTTTGGCCTATCGATCTATAGTCATGTTGTTTCGATCGGAGCGGCCTCATCCAGTGTCGGCAGCAGTGAGTTGCCCGGGCTGGCTGAACAGGTTGAAAAATCACCGGTGCGCTGTGCAGATTTGGCAGCAGAGGTTAAAATGCTGCAAGAGATAGACCAGGCCCGCCAGGATGGTGATACGGTCGGCGGGGTCATTGAATTGATGGTGACCGGTGTACCCCCGGGTCTTGGCAGCCACGTACAATGGGATCGCCGCCTGGACGGCCGCCTGGCCGGTGCCTTGATGAGCATTCAGGCCATCAAGGGGGTAGCTGTCGGCGCCGGTTTTGAAGCAGCTTCAATGCGCGGGTCTGCTCTTCACGACCCAATCGTTTTCGAAAAGGGCAAAGGCATTACCAGACCCTCTAATCGTGCCGGCGGTCTCGAGGGAGGTATTACCAACGGACAACCGCTGGTTCTACGTCTGGCCATGAAACCGATTCCAACCTTGTTAAAGCCCCTGCCCAGTGTAGACTGGGAGACCGGCGCAAAAGCGTCGGGAGCGGTTGAAAGATCGGATGTTTGTGCTGTCCCCGCTGCTGCTGTTGTTGCCGAGGCTGTAGCCGCCTGGGAACTTGCTGTTGCTTTCAGAGAAAAGTTTGCCGGTGATTCGCTCGCCGAGGTCAAAGCCGCGTTCGACCACTAT
>CAYWDA010000108.1:0-5685 GCA_964456945.1 uncultured Syntrophomonadaceae bacterium | reverse complement strand
TGGTGGAGAGGACTGGATTCGAACCAGTGAAGGCGCTGCCAGCAGATTTACAGTCTGCCCCCTTTGGCCAACTTGGGTACCTCTCCACTACACACCTTGGAGCCGACGGTGGGATTCGAACCCGCAACCTGCTGATTACAAATCAGCTGCTCTTCCATTGAGCTACGTCGGCCGAACAAAGACGGCCTTTCAAAGCATTAACAGTATAGCTCATTTTATAAAGTACGTCAACACAACTGCAGCAGGAATTTTGCCTTTATTTCGCGAAGCTTATAATGCAATAAATGAAGCTAATTTGCTGCATTTCTCGCTTCGCTTGAGTGCTAAATTCTGTAGCTAACAAAAATTATTTTATCGAGGAGGCAAATGAATGTCTGAAGTAAAAGTTGGTATTATCGGGGGAACGGGAGTCTACAATCAATCCCTTTTGGAAAATGAACATGAAATAAGTGTGGAAACAAAGTATGGTAAAGTTAAGATGAACCAGGGTAGCTATAAAGGGCGCACGGTTTATTTTATGGCCCGTCATGGTGGAGGCCATTCTGTTCCCCCACACCTGGTTAATTATAAGGCCAATATTGCTGCCCTAAAAAAATTAAACGTTAATGCTGTTATAGCAACTGCTGCAGTAGGAACGCTTTGCCGGGAGATGCCGCCTGGCAGCAGGGTAGTTATTGATCAATTTATTGATTTTACAAAGCACAGATCACCAACCTTTTATGAAGGTGAGGAAGGCTTTGTTGTCCATACTGACTTCTCCGATCCTTACTGCCCCGAAGTTAGGGCGGCAATTTTTAACGCCGGAAAAACTTTGAACCAGGAACTGATTAAGGGCGGATGCTATGTTTGTTGTGAGGGGCCGCGTTTTGAGACACCTGCCGAGATTAAAATGATTAAAATGTGGGGTGGCGACCTGGTCGGAATGACAAATGTTCCGGAAGTTGTTTTAGCCCGTGAAGCAGGCCTCTGTTATGCGACGATTGCCCTGCCAACAAACTTTGCCGCTGGTATATCTGCAACACCGCTCACTCACGAAGAAGTTCTTGAAGAGATGGAGAAGGGCAAACCCCTTCTGAACAGCCTTCTGGCTGGCTGTATCGAAGCGATCAACCCGGTGCATAAATGTAGCTGTAGCGAGGCCGGTAAAAACTGGCCAAAGGAGTAGACTATGCAGGTGCATAAAAAAGATCTACCAACCATGATCTGGCAGGAGAGGGAACTGCACCTGCTCGATCAGCGACTGCTCCCTGATTGTGCTGAGTACCGTATTTGCAGAAGCCTTATGGATGTAGCAGATTCAATATGCGACATGACTGTGCGAGGAGCCCCGGCCATTGGCATCAGCGCGGCCTATGGCATGGTGATTGCGGCTCAAAGAGCTCTCGAAGCCGGTTCAGATGCAAAAAAAATGCACCTCGACCTCAAAGGTGCAGCCGAAAAATTGCAGCTGACAAGGCCAACAGCCGTAAACCTGGCTTGGGCCTTAGAGCAGACCAACAAATGGCTTAGCGCGCATCTGAATGCCACTCCAGAGGAAATTGTAACGGGCCTTGAGGCAGTTGCATCAAAAATTCATGACGAAGATATTAAAAATAATCGCCAAATGGGTTTGAACGGTGCGGCCTTAATTCCCGGGAAAGCCTCGATCCTGACCCACTGCAATGCGGGAGCTCTGGCAACCGGAGGTTACGGAACAGCATTAGGTGTGGTTCGCGCTGCCGTGGAATCGGGCAAGGATATCCACGTCTATGTTGACGAAACAAGGCCATTACTGCAGGGAGCTAGAATAACTGCTTTTGAACTGCACCATGAAGGCATTTCGGCAACCCTGATCACCGATAACTGTGCCGGCTACCTGATGTCACAGGGTAAAATAGATCTGATTGTGGTTGGCGCTGATCGCATTGCCATTAACGGGGATACCGCCAATAAAATTGGCACATACTCACTGGCCGTTCTGGCAGCGTATCATCAAATACCATTTTATGTGGCTGCCCCAATCTCGACCATTGATCCGGCAATTACTGACGGAAAAGCGATCATCATCGAAGAGCGAAGCCCAAATGAGATAACGCAACTGAATGGGAAGCGAACAGCACCGGAAGGTATCACTGCCTATAACCCCGCTTTTGATGTTACTCCGGCCAATCTAATTTCAGCCATTATTACTGAGCGAGAGGTTGTCCACTATCCGGACCGTTTTAAACTGCTAAAGTTATTTTCGTAAAGGAGGACTTACATTGATTTCAGTTTTAATCAAAAATGCCCTGATTGTTCCAATTGACCATAGCGGACCCGATTATTATTACGGCGATATTTTAACAGCCGGTGATCGGATAAAAACTATTGCTGTTCACCCTGACGTAATTGATACTGCTATGGCCGAAACGGTCATTGACGGGAAAAACCTGATTGTTATGCCTGGCCTGATCAATACACACGGCCATGCCGCGATGACATTGTTCCGCAGCTATGCAGATGATATGCCCCTTCAGCAATGGCTTGAACAGAAGATATGGCCTATTGAGGAATATCTGGAAAGCGATGATGTCTATTGGGCATCAATGCTTGCTATTGCCGAGATGATCAAGGGTGGAACCACCACTTTTACTGATATGTATTTTTTTATGGACAGAGTTGCCGAAGCAGCAGCGGAAAGCGGTATACGGGCTGTCCTTTCAAGAGGCCTGGTCGGATTAGGAGATGGCGGAGATGTCGGCCTCGCAGAAACTGAAGCTTTGATTAACAGATGGCATGGCTCGGAAAACGGGCGGATCAACATTGCCATAGGACCGCATGCACCTTATACCTGCCCGCTGCAATTTCTTGATAAGGTGATGGAGTTGGCTGCTAAAACCGGGCTTCCGTTGCAGATTCACCTGTCGGAAACCAGGCGGGAAGTTGAAGATTGCCTTAAGGAACATGGTGTGACACCACCGCAATTACTTTTAAATTCAGGATTATTTAATTTTGACGTTACCGCAGCACATTGTGTTCATCTAAGCGATGCTGACATAGATATTCTGGCAGAAAATAAGATCACTGTGGCACACAACCCCGGAAGCAACTTGAAACTGGGCAGTGGAGTTGCCCCTGTGGTAAAAATGCTGCAAAAAGGTATAAACGTCGGCATAGGGACCGATGGTGCTTCAAGCAACAATAATCTTGATATGATTGAAGAAATGCGCCTGGCAGCGCTTCTTGCAAAAGGGATAGCCATGGACCCAACCCTGCTCAATGCCAGGACCGCCCTGCAAATGGCCACATCGATCGGAGCAAAAGCGCTCTTTCTTAAAGATACTGGAACACTGAGGGAAGGGGCTAAGGCTGACATTATCGGTTTGCGCTGCGATCGTCCTCATCTGACACCAATGCATGATCCGCTTGCGCATTTGGTTTATGCATCAGCAGCAGCTGACGTTGAGATGGTCATTGTCGATGGGAAACTACTGCTGAGTGGTGGAGAACTTTTAACTATTGATGAAGAAAAAGTAAGGGCTGAAGTTAACCGTTCCGCTCAGCGCCTGGTTAAAGCTACTGAAGAGAAGCAGGGAGGAATATGAGACAACTACATATATTAATCACTAATGACGACGGTATCCATGCAGAAGGGATTCAGCACCTCGCTGAAACTCTCTATAACTGTGGTGGTAACTATAGGCTAACAATTGTAGCGCCGGATCACGAACGCAGTGCGGTCGGTCACGGTATAACTATGCATCGTCCTTTGCGGGTAGAAAAGGTAAGTTATTTGCACAACCCGGAACTGACCTGTTGGGCTGTAAACGGTACTCCTTCTGATAGCGTTAAACTTGCTGTTGAAGCAATTCTTGACAGCAAACCCGACCTTGTCATTTCCGGTATTAACCGCGGTAGCAATTTAGGTACTGATGTGCTCTATTCCGGTACCGTATCTGCTGCAGTTGAAGGATTAATTATGGGTATACCATCGATTGCCGTATCACTCACCGGTAAGGGAACAGGAAGCTGTTACCTGTATGCAGCAGATTTTATCAGCAGATTCATTCCGCTGCTGATGGAAAGTGATATTCCGACATCAACACTGATCAATATTAACGTTCCCGAGACGGTTGATCTGATTAAGGGAGCGAGGGTGACCAGGCTAGGCAACAGGCGTTACCGCAATACTTTTGATAAACGCTTCGATCCCCGTGGTTTGATTTACTACTGGCTGGCCGGAGAACTGGTTGAAGATGATCCCGAAGAATCAGACAGCGATACCCGGGCTATACGGGATGGCTACATTTCTGTGACCCCGATCCATTTCCAGCTGACCAATCAAGAGATTATCCCTGTTCTAGAAAAACTGATTTCGGGAATCAGGACAGACTAAGATCACGGAGAGTGAATAATGTTACCTCTGATGGAAGCGGCCGGAGCTAATTGCTACCGGATTCCGCGTAGTGGTCAAATGAAGGCCGATGTCCTTGTTTATCTTAACAGGGAACTATACGGTTCATTTAAAGATGATCAATCGCTTCAGCAACTGGTCGATGCTGCAACTCTTAAGGGTGTGATCAGCCCGGTTATCGGTATGCCCGATATACACAACGGTTTCGGCTTACCGATTGGCGGGGTAATGGCCATGGATGCTGATGACGGATTGATATCTGCTGGCGCAGTCGGTATGGACATTAATTGTGGAGTGCGTCTGCTGCGCACTAACATTGACTATTCGAGCCTCAACAAGGAGCATCTGCACAAGCTGATTGAGGCAATAGGGAAAAGGGTTCCCAGCGGTGTAGGGCAAAATAGCAAACATGCACCCCTAATTAGAAAGCACTTTAATGCTTTGCTGCAAAAGGGCGTGCCTCTGCTTGTTGAGCTTGGTTTCGGGCGCCCGAACGATCTTCTAAATATTGAAGATAACGGTTCCATGCCCGGTGCGGAAGTCGGATCAGTCAGTAAAAAAGCAATCGATCGAGGACTGCAGTTATCTACTATCGGTGGCGGTAACCACTTTATCGAATTAGGCGTTATAGAAAAAGTTTATGATTTAGAAGCAGCTACTATATTTGGCCTTGAACAGGGCAGCCTGACAGTCATGATTCACACTGGCAGCCGGGGTTTTGGTCACCAGATTTGCACCGATTATTCGGCGGAAATGAAGCAAGCGGCCAGCAAATATTCCCTTAATATACCTTCTGCCGGTCTTGCTGCTGTTCCCATACAATCAGCTGAAGGAAAGCGTTATTTCGGGGCGATGAGCTGCGCCATAAATTTTGCTTTCTGCAACCGTCAGTGGATAACAGACGATGTGCGTAAAGCTTTCAGTTCGGTCTTAGGCGGCGCAGATCAAGACTACGATCTCGGTTTGGTCTATGACCTGGCCCACAATACGGCTCGCTTTGAAACTTTCGGTGGCCATAAAATGCTCATTCACCGGAAGGGTGCAGCACGAGCTCTTCCACCCGGTCATTCTGAGAACCCAAAAAACTATAACACTACCGGCCATCCGGTATTAATTCCCGGAAGTATGGGCAGCGCTTCATATGTTATCAGGGCATTACCCGCAGTAGAGAAGACCTACAATTCAGTAAACCACGGCGCGGGAAGAGTCCTTTCGCGATCTGCAGCCCGGCGCGAGATATCTGTTCAACAACTGAAAGAGAGAATGGCTGAAGTAATTATTTCAGGTGGCAATTATAAAGCATATCTTGATGA
>CAYWDA010000107.1:0-4140 GCA_964456945.1 uncultured Syntrophomonadaceae bacterium | reverse complement strand
GATCGGATCTGATAAAATGCGCGTTACTAAAGGATCTTCACGCCTAAATTATAATGGTGCCCCTTTTTCAGCCTTTTCGATCAGCGCTGCTGATCATGATCAGGCAATCTGTTTTCTATCTGATTTGCAGACCATTGATGTTTTTAATCGATTTATTGAAAGTCTCAGTGGTACAACCGGTTCGGAAAAATAGATGGAGCCAGCAAGGTTAAGGGCAAACATTCGCGCTTACCAATTCAGAGCCGATCAGGTTTCAACCTGGGCTTTATCGCTAACAGCGCTTACGGAGATTCTTTCGCCACTGGAAAAGTGATTCGGCTTCTTTCAATAATCTAAACTGCTCAAAAAAATAGAACGGGAGCGCTGGCAAACAGCTCTCCCGTCTTATAAATTCCATACTAATCGCTCTTACTTCAGCTCTACAACGCCGCCAGCTTCTTCGATTTTTGCTTTGGTTGCTTCGGCTTCTTCTTTGTTCACTTTTTCCTGGACGGTGCCGGGAACTTCGTCAACGAGGGCTTTTGCTTCTTTGAGGCCAAGACCGGTGATTTCACGGACAACCTTGATCACCTGGATCTTCTTCTCGCCTGAAGAAGTGAGGACAACATCAAACTCATCTTTTTCTTCTTCTTCGGCTGCCGCGGCTGCAGGTGCTGCTGCCATAGCCATCGGTGCTGCAGCGGTAACGCCAAATTCTTCTTCAAGAGCTTTAACCAGTTCAGACAGTTCTAGGACCGTCATCCCCTTAACTAATTCCATAATTTCGCTTACTTTGTTTGCCATTTGTTTTTAACTCCTTTTAATATAAATTATTTGTTTTTAATGTTCATTTCTGTCAGGCACTTTCTTTCTGTTCGCGAATTGCGTCAACCGTATAAACAAACTTGCGCAGGGTGCCCTGCAGGGCGCCAACCAGACCGGATATGGGCGACTGGAAACCGCCTACCACCCTGGACAGTAAAACTTCGCGCGGTGGAATCTCTCCCAGCGCTTTAATGGCGTTCGCATCAAGCATCTGCCCGGATAAGATACCGCCTTTAACTACAAGCTTATCGTTTTCCTTAGCAAAATCCATAAATATTTTAGCTGCGGCTACCGGGTCTGCGCTGGAATAGGCGATAGCTGTGGGTCCTTCAAAAAGCTCTTCCAACCCTTCGACTCCGGCACTACGGCAGGCAAGGCGATTCATAGTATTCTTGGTGATGCGGTACCGGCACTGCTCGCCCCTGAGCCGACCACGCAGATCATTGATCGCTTTAACATTAAGGCCTCTGTAGTCAGTTACAATAACCAGCTCAGACTGCTTAAGCTCTTCAGTAATCTCGGTTAGCATTTTTTCTTTCATCGCTTTGGTGATCAATTACTTCACCTCCTTCCGATATATAAAAATATAAACGGGGCTTTCCGCATTGGGAAAGCCCCGCTATAACCAGATCAAACAAGAGGCTATCAATCGGGAACGCTTTTCCTGGACAGGCGGCCCGGCAGGCCATTAAACTAATGTACCGGTCTTCTACGGAAATTTATTGCTTCGCTATTAAAGTTTATCAGGCAACCGGCTAACAAGCCTTTACCTTAGCTCTTTAAGTCAACCCCTGGCGTAGTTTTGACACCGGGACCCATTGTTGAGCTAACACTTACGTTTTTAATATACTGGCCCTTGGCTGCAGCCGGGCGGGCTTTGATCAGGGCTTCCATAACTGTCTGGAAGTTTTCAATCAGTTTATCATTACTAAAAGATACTTTGCCAATGGTAACATGAACATTGGCGGCTTTATCAGTACGGTATTCAACTTTACCGGCCTTAATATCATTGATTGCTTTTTCTATGTCAAAGGTAACGGTTCCACTCTTCGGGTTAGGCATCAAACCACGTGGCCCAAGCACTTTACCCAATTTACCGACCGAACCCATCATATCCGGGGTAGCAACGGCAACATCAAAGTCAAGCCAGCCTTCCTGAACCTTAGCTACCAGGTCATCGGCACCAAAGAAATCGGCACCGGCATTCTCGGCTTCTTTCATTTTGTCGCCCTTGGCAAATACGGCAACACGCATTGTTTTACCGGTGCCGTGCGGCAAAACTACCGATCCACGCACCTGCTGGTCAGCGTGTTTGGGGTTAACCCCAAGGCGGACAGCCAGTTCAACTGATTCGTCAAACGAGCGCTTGCTTAGTTCCTGCACCAGGTTCAGCGCTTCTGCGGGTTCATATTTTCTTTCACGTTCTACCTGCTTGCGGGCATCTACATATTTCTTTCCGCTTTTCGACATTCTCTTTTACCTCCTGTGGTCTGCGAGCGACGAACACTCTCCCACTTTTAATGAATTACTAAAAACCACTGAGCCAGGCTACTTTTCAACAACAATGCCCATGCTGCGGGCTGTACCTGCAATAATTTTCGCTGCAGCATCAACATCGTAAGCATTTAAATCTTCCATTTTTTGCTTGGCAATCTCTTTTACCTTATCAAGGGAGATTGTTGCCACCTTTACCCGGTTTGGTTCTCCCGAACCTTTATCAATACCAAGCGACTTCTTCAGCAGTACTGCTGCCGGAGGAGTCTTGGTAATAAAGGTAAAGGAACGATCCTCGTAAACAGTCAGTTCTACCGGGATTATCAGACCGGCATCGCCGGCAGTGCGATCGTTAAACTCTTTACAAAAAGCCATAATGTTAACTCCGTGCTGACCAAGGGCAGGACCGACCGGCGGTGCAGGCGTCGCTTTACCACCCGGTATCTGGAGCTTTGTCATACCAATAATTTTTTTCTTCTTAGCCATTTAGAAAACCTCCCGACTGTTGCCATCCCCTGGTGGGCTGCACAGCACTGATTAAAATTTTATCACCTGGTGGAATTCTAGTTCCACCGGTGTTTCACGTCCAAACATTGATACGGAAACTTTAACAGTTCCTTTTTCCCGATTAATCTCTTCAACTTTTCCTTCAAAGTTTTTAAACGGTCCACTGACAACCCGGACAACCTGCGTAATTTCAAAATCGATACGCGGTTTACCCTCAACCACACCAACCTGGCGTAATATATGGGTTATCTCTTTTTCACTCAGTGGGACCGGCTTTGAACCGGGTCCGACAAATCCTGTCACCCCCGGGGTGTTACGTACAACATACCAGGAATCGTCATCCATAGCCATTTCCACCAAAACATAACCGGGGAAAACTTTTTTCTCCACAGTTCTTTTCTGACCACCGCGGCTGGTAATTTCCTTTTCAGTGGGCACCATGATCCGGAATATTTTGTCTTTCATATCCATCGATTCAACACGACGCTCAAGGTTGGTCATTACCCGTTTTTCATAACCGGCATAAGTATGAATCACATACCAGTCTTTTTTGACTGTAGCTTCTGCGGTCTCGTTTTCAAGACTCTGGTCAATGCCGTTTTCGTTTTCTTTTCCGGTATCAATTTCAGTGTTCATAGCAAGGGGAATGCATAGGCATTCCCGGTCACTCTCCTTCATAAAACCATTTTTAGCGACAAGCTAGCGAATAACCAACTGTAAAATACTAAGAAAAGCAGTGTCCAAAAGCCAGAAAAATACGCCAACCACCAGTACCGCTGATAAAACAATACCGGTAAATACGGTAAATTCACGCTTGGTCGGCCAGTTAACCTTTTTCAGCTCGATCCTTACTTCGTGCAAAAACTTCCCTATTCGTTTAAAAAAACGCATCTAAAACCGCCCTCTTCCCGTAGTTCATCTCTGTTCAGCTCACGGCCCAGCCGGTTTTGCCCGCCACTACTTGGTCTCTTTATGCGGCTTATGAGCTTTGCAGCGGCTGCAATACTTATTCATTTCCAGGCGGTCCGGGTTATTCTTCTTGTTCTTGCGGGTCGTATAGTTCCGCTCCTGGCACTCCGCACAAGCCAAATGTACTGTTACTCGCATTTCCTATTCCACCTGCCTCTTGAACTCGTAAACAATAATTTATCACAATAAGTTCCAAAGTGTCAATGCAACATTGCTAAAAGAGGGCGGGGTTTGCATGCCCGCCCCCTTGATTTATGCTTTTATCAATCTTATTCAATCGCGGTAACCACGCCAGCGCCTACTGTACGGCCGCCTTCACGAATCGCGAAGCGGACACTTTCTTCGATGGCGATCGGGGTGATCAGC